>CAYMWT010000148.1:4360-6134 GCA_964394055.1 uncultured Oscillospiraceae bacterium | reverse complement strand
TCTCTGCTATGTTGCGCTGTTTTTCTATACCCTTTTTAACCCTTGATTCGCATATATACTTCGATCAAAATGTACTTTAAGGAATGCTATCCCTCTAATTCGGATATTTCGGATTATTAATCATTTATATTCTTACCCGTGTACTCTTAGTATACTCGCAAGAACAGATAAAATCAATTATTTTGTCGAAATAATCATCTGTACGTTGACGGGGGTTGGGCTCAGGCAGATTTTGAATTCATGTTGTATTTAAGGAAGTAACCGAAAAGCAAGTAGGAGGGGCAACCTTACAGGTCAGCCCCTCCCTTTCCTTTCATAATCTCAAATAATTTTTCACAATCTAACGAACACTTCGGTAAGGAATTGTAATCTATGTAATGCAGAAACGATTCCTGTCAGAGAAAACTTCCCGGAGGTGTACGATGAAAAACAAGAATAATCAACTATGTATCAGACTAGATGATAAACAAAGAGATATTATATTTAGTAATAGTAGTAAATTACATATGACGAGTAGTGAATATATCAGATCTTTACTATCTGATGTTACTTCTGTAGAAGATAACCACAGTCAGGAAATTGCATCAATATTATGTAAACTTCAAATCCGTCTTTGCGAACTGGGATTGGAAGATGAAGAAATTTCCAGGGAGGTGTATCGGCTATGCCAAATGTTATCGTAACACGAAACGATTATCCGGATGTTCAATCATTAAAACGTGTACTGAATTATGTTATGCGCAGTGAGATCGTGGGTGGATACGGTGTACCCCCAGATCCGAGACGGGCCTTCACGGAAATGGCCTGCGTGAAGCGGGTCTTCCATCAGCTGGACAGGGTGCAGCTAAAGCACTTCTTCATTACCCTTTCCGACGATGAGGCCGGATATATCGATGATAAGGAACTCATGTCCCTGGGCTGGGAAGCGGCCCAGCTGTTTGGAGAGTACCAGATGATATGGGCCCTGCATCTGGACAGCGACCACGTCCACCTCCATGTGGTTATGAATACCACCAGCTTCCTGGACGGCCACCAATACAGTGATGGGCTGGCTGGATTTAATCGGCTGTGTGATCTGATAAAAAAGCGTTATCCCCAATTTCCGGTACATCTCGGTCACACACGGCATTATTCCCAAGAGGAGCCCTTTGAGGAAGCGGATCGGGGAATCTTCAAAGAGCTGTAAGGATTATAGTGTTCTGTGGAAGCCCGTTCAGGCTTCTGTGGGATTTGGCAGTTCTTGATTTCGCATTTTCAGCAAGTAGCCACACTAACTGTACTGATAGCCATAGCAAACGCAGAAGATCGCCCGAAATCCATGGTAAATAGTAACAATCTACAACAAACCCAACTAAGAAGTAAAGGGAAACTCAGGGAAATCAACCACATATTATCCCCTTGAGCTACCACTTTACGAATCAGGAGGGTTTATTACCATGGCAAAAACAAGATCTAACAACGAAGGAAATATCCGACAGCGGTCGGATGGACGCTTTGAAGTCCGTGTCACCGTAGGTTATGACAAACTGACCGGGAAGCCCAAACGGGTTTCCAAATACGCAAAAACCAGAGAGGAAGCGGTAAAGCTTCTGAACCAGATGTCGTTCATGAACGATACCAGCCCCAATACCTTTACCCGGGTGACCTTAGGAGACTGGCTGGACCTGTGCCTGGATGTGTACATGAAAAATACCCTGAAACAGTCTACCTACCTCAGCTACGAGAGCTACATCCGGGTGCATCTGAAACCGACCCTGGGGGACATCCCCTTGCA
>CAYMWT010000148.1:0-4350 GCA_964394055.1 uncultured Oscillospiraceae bacterium | reverse complement strand
GGAGCTGACACCCAGAACCTTGCAGCTGTTCTACAACTACAAATCTGAGGTGGAAGGGCTGTCCGCAAAGACGATTGTCAACCTGAACCTGTTCCTGCACCGGGCACTGAAATTCGCTGTGGCAGAGGGCTACATCAACAGTAACCCCGCATCCTCGGTGAACCTCCCCAGCGGGGATCGGCCCCAAATCATTATTCTGACCCGTGACGAGCAGATGCGCCTGATCCAAGGCAGCTATCAGCACCGTTACGGTGTTTTTATTCGTCTGGTGCTGTTTACCGGGGTGCGGCTGGGGGAACTGCTGGGTCTGCGGTGGGAGGATGTGGACGTGCAGGGCCAGAGGATCTACATCCGCCGCACCCTGAACCGTTTGAATAAGACGAAGAAGCCTCTCGACCCCAGGGAACCCACCACGGAGATTGTGATTCAGAGCCCCAAATCCCAGAACTCCATCCGCTCTATTCCCCTGCTTCCCCAAGTACTACAGGATTTGCAGGGCTGGCGGCGGGTGCAGCAGAATGACAAGCTGGCCGCCGGGGATGCCTACTGTGACAGCGGGTTCCTGGTTACGAATCCATTGGGCGGCTATGTAGAGCCCAGAACCTTCAAGGATTCCTATAATCAGATTCTGGAGCTCAGCGGCCTTCGCCATTTTACCTTTCATGCCCTTCGTCATACGTTTGCGAGTCGAGCCATGGAGCAGGGAATGGATGTGAAAACCCTCAGCGTGATTCTGGGCCATGCCTCCGTTTCCTTCACTCTGGACACCTATGCCCATGTTTTGGACGACCACAAGCAGGCGGGTATGGCGTTGATGGAGGAGCTATTCAACGTGCCGGAGCCTACCGGTGTGGACGCAACCTATCCGGTGCTGGTTACCCCTCTTCCGGACGGCTCTATGGAGCTGACCCTGCCGGATTTTCCGGAGATCAACTGCAACACAGTGAATCTACCCCAGGGCCTCTCAGAGCTGCGGGAGAGCTTACAGGAGGAGCTGTGTACATGCTTTTATCCGCCGACACCCACAGCGGCAGGGATGATTTCGTGCGAGGCCGGACAGTTTGTGTTGCAGTTTTCCGTTAGCACCTGATGGTGTGACCCCGGTTGGTATGCTACTGACCGGGGCACATTCTACAGAAAACAACTTTCTTTTTGTGCAAGTTGCATCTGAAATAAACCAACATAAGGATAAATCGCCTGAAATAAAGGAGGGAAAACCCGTGAGCGATGAAGAAATCCGAGAGAAAACCGTTCAAATGCGGAATGGTACCTTACGAATGCCCCATGAGGGGGAAACCTGGACAAATGAGGATAAGGATTTCCTGGAAAGGAGCTACAACTGTGGAACTGAGTTTAATAAAATCGCCTTGAAGCTGGGACGGTCAGAGAGTGCCATTTACCAGAAGGTAGAGCAGCTAGGATTGTGCACAAGGAACCCGTTCAGTATGCGCAAGCGATCCTGTGTGAAGAGGGCGGATCGGTGCTTATGTGAGAGCTGTAAATGCGACCGAACCTCATGTCCGCTCTGCAAGGTTTATCAAAGCGTTTTGGAGGGGATGTGATATGCGTGAGCTATTTCCAGACTATCCGGAAATCCTGAGCGTAGAAGAGGCCTGCGAAATCCTGCGGTGCGGACGTAACAGTCTGTACACCCTATTAAGCTCTGATAACGAAGGGAATCACTTGAAGGGCTACCGGAATGGCCGGATATGGAAAATCCCGAAGGCCGCAGTGGAAGAATATATTTTGAAGCGGGCACAGATGTAAGGAAACCCAGATGGATCGAAGAAGTGATCCATCTGGGTGATGCAATGCAATTACGCCGGTGGGCGGGAGAGAAGTAGGTGGGTACCTTTCCGGAATATGACCTTGCACGTTTCAGTTGTCGGTGGGAGTGTGACTCTTTATTGAAGAGATCCGTCCAAATTAGGGAAAAATAATATTAAAATATTTGTTGGAACATCGGAACATTGGAACAAATACAAAAAATGTTCCAATGTTCCAATAAAAATATTGCAGAAAATAATTATATATAGTATTATATGCTTATAGGATAAAACAAAATAAGGAGGGTACCTGCTATGGCAGAATATATGGAAGAACAGAATCAAGACCCGAATGATTATGCGGACTATGACTTTGACGACGATGACTATGATGACGATGAGGGCTATGTCGACTGCGAAGATGATATGGATGGATGCAGCGGAAATCCAAATACTCCCCCGATAAATGACCGCATTCAATATTCACCTCCTGCGGTTGCTCCCCCAGTTAAGCCTGCTAAAATCCTTCTACCAGATTTGGTCCGATTCGTTCTATTCTATATTCCTTTTGCACGGCTGGACGGCAAGCTATGCTATTATAATGAGCGCACTCACTGCTATATGGGCGTAAAATCAAAAGAGGACGTAGAGGCTGTGATCTACCGTAAGTACCCCAGAATCCTGAGCGTTGTCAACACAAAAATGCTGTCAGATTGCGCACGTGTCATCTATAAACTTGAGGAGTTTCCGGATCAGGAGCCAAGTGAGGCCGAAGGTTTTCTGGGCTTTTCGGATGGTATATATGTTTACAATAGAAATACCGGGGCGGGGTGCAATTTCTTTTCTTTTGATTTCCTTGATTGGAGCCTAAAACATCCTCACGAACCATTTCCTCAAAGCACTTCATGGAAAACCAAAGACGCTCAAGAGTGTCCAGAAATCTTCTCACCAGAGTGGTGGGAAAAATATAATAAAGGGGTAGAGGAAATTAACAAAATACCACAATGGAATAGAAGCTTTGCTGGCGGATTAGTACTTGAAATTCCTGCCCTTAAGAAATATAGCACTCTACCTATCAAAATAACTCATACGCTTAATGCAAGCTTCAAAAGCTGTGTCCCCATTACCATTAATATCGCACAATACGTAGAACCTCAGAAAGAAATAGATAAGTGGATGGCCTCCGAAGCCCCAAATACAATAGCCTTTTTCCGTAGCATATCGGGAGATGATATGGACCTGCTTTGCAGGATTTGGGAAGTGTTGGCATGTATCTTAGTACCCGATCCAACCGTTAAAAATTTTTTCTTACTATCAGGCGTACCAGATAGCGGCAAGAGTGTACTTGGCAATTTTATCAAGAGCTTCTTTGCCAAGGAGCAAGTCAGTTCTCTGGATTTTACACGGCTCGGAGACAGATACTCTTCATCGGCACTACCCGGAACATATTTAAACATGTCTATGGATTTACCTAATCGTGTGATATCCCTCAAGACAATCGCTATGTTAAAAATGCTAACTGGCGATGATGATGTTACTGTTGAAGCCAAATTTGCAAATGTTGCTTCTTATAGAAACCGCTGCCGTTTCCTGTTTGCAAGCAATCACGACCTTCGCTTAGCGGAACACGATCAGGCCTTTTTGAATCGTCTAGTTGTGGTTCCTTTTAACCATAAGGTACCTGCGGAACAGCAAGACCGAAATCTACTCCCAAAACTTTTAGCTGAACGAGATGCAGTAGCTGCCTTCGTTATTCAACTTGTTTACCCCGCATTAAAAAGGAAAAATTTTGTTTTTTCTGGAACTGGCCGAGACAAATTCCAACCCAATATTATTTATTCGAAACAGTATAGGAATATCCAAGAATACCAAATCGAGAAATTTATTGACGCATACTGTGTTATTACCGGATCAGATAACGATAAGGTTTATACTGAAGATCTCTATGACAGATATACCGATTTCTGCATACGTGATTCCTTGGAGAAAGCTTGTGATATCCGGTTTTTCTCACAAGTATTTTATAGGATACTTGCCCCTAAAATTATGAAGCACAAAATCCATACCTCGTCTATTGTTGACGGTCATAAGGTTGAAAAGAATCAGAATGGATTTAAGGGCGTTATACTGCGGGTAGATCCCATGACAGATGATGACTAGCTTTATCTCAGTAGAAATGATTGCCTGTAAAAGACTTAATTCTAATGCATTACTGCTGATACTGTGTGGATTATATTTTGAACGTTTTTAAAAAGCTGGGTCACTTGCTTCCACCCCGTTCACATTTCCAGGCAAAAAAGTTCACAGTTTGTTTTTAGCACTCCTACTTGACGAGTGCTAAAAATAGTGGTATAGTATGGTCAGAACAAAGGAAAGGAAACCTCCAAAGGAACCACGTGAGGTGCCTCATGATTTCCCATAACGTCCCTGTTCCGAAAAAAATTTACGATAGTAATTTTTAAAGGAGCGATGACTTATGTTGATGAACAGTTTGTTTGGTGAGAATCTTTTTGATGACTTCTTCTCTGATCCCTTCTTTGACGACAATTCCCTTCGCAAGGTTGACCGGAAGCTCTATGGCCAC
>CAYMWT010000147.1:0-6171 GCA_964394055.1 uncultured Oscillospiraceae bacterium | reverse complement strand
TCCATATAGAAGGAGTAGTTGCCGGAATAGAACTCGGCATGGCCTTCCGAAATCTCGATCACCCGCTGGGCGATCTGGTCGATAAAGTACCGGTCGTGGGAAATGGCCAGCACCGTACCCTTAAAGGCCTTGATGTACCCTTCCAGCCACTCAACGCTGTTTAAGTCCAGGTGGTTGGTAGGCTCGTCCAGGAGGAGAATGTCCGTCTTTTCCAGCAGGAGCCTAGCCAGGTTGACCCGGGTCTTTTCGCCGCCGGACAGGGAGTCAAATTCCTGGGAGCGCTGCTCGGCGGTGATCCCCAGGCCGTTGCAGATCTTGTCCACCTCCACGTCCATGTCGTAGCCGCCGCCGCTTTGGAAGGCACTCCCAAGCCGGTCATATTCCCGGAGCTGTTCGGCGGAGGCGTCCTGGCCCATCTCCCGTTCCAGTTGCTCCATTTTCCGCTTGATCCGGTACAGCTCCACATAGGCTGAGCGGAGTACATCCTCTACAGTATACCCCTCCGGGAACCTGGGAATCTGGGAAATTAACCCCAATCGCTTATTGGGGTTTACATAAACCTCTCCTCCGTCATAGTCCATCTGGCCTGTGAGGATGTTGAACAGGGTAGTTTTGCCGCAGCCGTTGCGGCCTAAAATCGCCACCCGTTCCCCTTCCTGGATCTCAAAGCTCAGGCCGTCCAGAAGGTTTTCACCGATGACGAAGAATTTTGTCAAATCTTTTACTTGTATATCAACCATTGGGGTTCTCCATTGTGTCTGTCATCGCAGTCAGTTCATCCAAAGTATATAGGATATTCAGGGCTTCCAGCATGGCGTTGCTGCTCATATGCTCGGGAAAGCCCAGCTTTTTCAGCAAAACACGCCGCTTTTCGCCGGCGCCCGGGCCGCCGTTCAGGCCCAGGGCCATGAGATCCTGCTTGGTAATGGCGTTTGTCCGGGGCACGTTCTCCCCTTCTATGGTGGCCCCGGCCCGTCTCAGAGCTTCCAGGAGGATCTCCGGGGTCATGCCCTCCACTCCCAGCTTGCCCTCCTTGCCGGGCGCGGCCTTCCGCTTCTCCTTCCCGGGAATGTCGGGAATGTAGGCATGCTTCAAATACTTTCCGGGAATGGCGCTTTTGATGTGGTTCCGGATCACAAAGCCCGCTCCATCGGAATCGGTAAAAACGATGAGGCCCCGTTTCTCCGCCGTCCGGCGCAGCAGGTTCATCTGTTCCCGGTTCTTGAAAATGCCGAAGCCCGCTGTCTCAAAAATGGGAGCGTCCACGATCTGGCTCAGGGTGTTTTTATCGTAGCGCCCCTCCACCACAATGGCCTCTTGAATTCTAACCATTGTGGGCCTCCTGGGCAAGGGACAGCACCAGCACCTCCAGCAGCCGCTCCGGATCATCGAAGGAGGTCTTCATCCGGTAGTCCGTTTCCAGCACCAGCTCTGACGCCTTTTTGCAGAAGGAAGGAGAAAACCGCCGGGCAGCGTCCATGGTCTTTCTCGCCGGGTAGTCTGGAATGCCGCAGAGCTTTTGCAGGTCAAAGGCAGTTTTGCCCTGATCCATCAGGGTTCTGGCCGCTCCCAGCCGACGGAAGTGGCCCCCAACCGCACCCAGGATTGCCAGCGGCTCCTGCTGCATTTTGAGAAGCTGCTGAAGCTTTACCAGGGCCTGGTCGTATTTCCCGGCGCTGAGCAGATCGGTCATCTGGAACACCACCGCGTCCAGCACCGGCTCCGTCACCGCGTCGATGTCCGACTTTTTGATCTCCACAGCCCCGGAGTAGGCGCAGATCTTGTCGATCTCTCCGGCCAGGGCGGTCATGGTGCCCCCGGTGATGTCGATGAGATACAGGCACAGGTCGGTGCTGATCCGTTTCTCCCGGGCGGCAAAGTGCCGTGTCACCCAGGATACCAGATCCCGCTGATCCTGCTTGGCAAACTCCACGACGGAGGCGTTCTTTTCCACCGCCTCCCACAGCTTTTTAAGCCTTTTGTCCGGCTTCCATTGGGCGGTCAGGTAGGTGAACACCACGGTACAGTAGTCCGGGATATCCGATAAAATCTCCGCCATTTTGGTGCGGTCGCCCTCACCCAGCTTAAAGAAATCGATGTCGTCCACCTGCACCAGGGTGTACTCCGCCATCATGGGCATATTCTCCACCGCGTCGGCAAAGGCACGCAGGTCGAAGGTTTCACTGCCCAGCCGGTGGTAGTTAAAGGACTCGGTCAAAGGATCCAGCAGCAGCTTTTGCAGCTGCCCCAGATAGTGGTGCATGAGGAAGGTTTCCTCCCCATGGAAGATATAGAGCCTGCCCGGCTTTTTTTGCTTCAGATCGGCCTTCAGCTCCTGAAAGCCGTTTCCCGGGGCCGCTTTTTTTGCCATGGGTTTTCACCTCCTGATGAGAATATCGCCGCTTAGGTCGGTGCGGCAGACCTTACATCCGTTTTCCGCCAGCCGGGTCAGAAGCTCCGGGGCCGGATGACCGTAGGGATTGTTCTTCCCTACCGATATGCAGACGATGTCCGGCTGAACCGCCGTCAGCAGCGCCTGTGAAGTGGAATATTTGGAGCCATGATGTCCCGCCACCAGGATGTCCACCTTTGGCAGATCCCCGGCTTCCAGCAGGGCACGTTCTCCGGCGCTGTTTCGGTCACCGGTTATCAGTATATCACACTTTTCCGTATCAAACAAGACGCATAAGCTCTTTTCGTTGGGCGTGCCGGAATATTTTGCCGGATAAATTCGAAGAACCCCTGACCCAAAGGTCAGCTCCAGCTTGTCTCTTAGGGTTATGACCCCTTCTCTGCCTTCCAGCTTCAGGTCATTTTCCCCTTCCGGGAGGATCACCAGGTTTGTCTCCACCCGGCTGAGCAGTCCCTCCACGCCTCCGGCGTGATCCCGGTCGCAGTGGGTCAGGATCAGGCCGTCCAGCCTGGTGATCCCCTGGCTGAGCAGGGTCTCTGCCGCTGTGTCAGCGGTCTCCCCGTCATCCTCGCCGCCGCAGTCCACCAGGAAGGTATATCCCTGGCTCTGAAACAGCAGGCACTGCCCCTGTCCCACATCCAGCACCGTAAACCGCACCTCGTCCAGCATAGGCTCCACCCAGGAGCACAGCAGAGCGGCGCACAGCCCCATCACGGCACAGCAGGTGAGCATCTTCGGCTTCTTGTTTCTTTGCAGCAGGAACACCGCCAGCAGCACATACAGAAAAGCCAGCCAGCAGACAATATAGCTACTGCGGGTATACACCGCCGCCAGAGGGAACCGGGCCATGGTCTTCGCCACAGCCAGCACATAGCGGATCCCCCAGGAAAGCCCTTCGGCCAGCGCCACCGCAACCGGGCACCACAGGACATATATGAGACACACGCCCATGATCCCGCAGAACAGGAAGGTAATGGCCCACAATGTCAGCAAATTGGTAGCCACGCCGATCAGGCTCACCACCCCAAAATGAAGGGCACACAAAGGCGCGGTAAATACCTGGGCGCTCAGGCTAACGGATACCGAGGCCGTGACGACCTCCCGAAGGGTTTTCCTTCTCCCCGCCTCCCGGGACACCCCTTTCATCATCCATTTCTGGATTCGTCCGGAGAACAGGAGGATCCCTGCCACACTCGCCACGGACAGCTGAAAGCCCGGATCGGTGATCACCAATGGATTGGCCGTCAGCATTACCAGAGCGGCAAAGGCCAGAGCCGAGGCACTGTCATAATTTTTATTCAGAAGCCGGGACAGCAGCATCAGCCCAAACATCAGACAGGCCCGGGTCACGGACGGGGTAAACCCTGCCAGCGCCGCAAAAAGCGCCAGAGCCGGAAGGCCCACCAATTCCGTCAGAAACCGCCGTTTCATAGTAAGGCCGCCGATCAGGGCAAACAGCATGGACACATGGAGGCCGGAAACCGCCGCCACATGGCGAATGCCGCTGACCTTCAGGCTCGTGTCCGTTTCGTAGTCCAGATCCCCGGTATCTCCCAGCAGCAGGGCCTTGGCAAAGGGCCCGGTATCCTGCGGGAAGCAGGCGGTCAGAGCGTCCTTCAGGCTTTTGCGAAGCGCCGCCGTCTTTTCCGTCCAGGAAGCGCCCTCTTCATGTCCGGCTGTCAGCTCTCCCGCTTGGTAGAGCAGCAGGAAGGTACCCCTGCCTCTGTGGTAGGCGGATGGTCTGGTGCCTCCGGGCAGGGTGGTCTGAAAGCGGAAAGGCCCGGTCAGGGTGTCTCCGGGAGAGTAGGCCTCCTTACCTCCCAGGTAGACCTTTGTGGGATAGGACGTTCCTCCCACTGTGACCCGGGCCTGGGCGGCGGTGCCGTAGTCTGTTTCATAGCTGTAGTCGGTGATCTCCACGGTTGTGTCTTTGATTTGGGAATCCATTTCCAGAACCTGGTTCAGATACAGGGCATGATACCCCAGAAACCAGCCGGCACTCAGACACAGCCCCAGCAGGAGGAGCATTCTCCCTTGGGCCAGCCGCCATTTTCCCGCCAGAACCGGAAGGATCAGCAGAACCAGGGCGCAGCCGAACAGGAGCCGGATTTCCTCCACGGTCAGAAGATAGGCGCACACCGCGCACCCCAGCCCAAAGCCCAGGGTCAAAAGCACCAGTCGCCGCATACGCTACCTCCCTGCTTTTCAAAAAGGGCGCCGCCAGCGGCAGCGCCCTTTTCTTTCCATTACTTCAGCTTTTCCACCACGAAATCGTCCACCAGAGCCAGGGCGTTGTCCACCTTGGTCATTTCCTTGCCGCCGCCCATGGCGGAATCGGGCTTGCCGCCGCCGCTGCCACCGCAGCAGCAGCAGACCTTCTTCACCAGGTCACCGGCCTTGATGCCGTGGGCCACAGCTTCTTTGCCGCAGACGGCCAGGAAGGTGGGCTTGTCATCCTTCACGGTGCACAGCACAGCCACCACCTTGGGATCCTTGTCCCGGAGGAGGTCGCCCATCTGACGCAGCTTTCCCGGATCGGCATTGGGCAGGGTGGCGGTGAGAACCCGCAGGCCCTCCACATTCCGGGAGCCGATCAGGAACCGGTCAACCTCGCCGGAGGCCTCCCTGGCCTTGTACTGCTCGATGGCCCGCTTCAGCTCCTTCATCTCTTCCAGCTGGGTCTGGATCCGCTCGGCCAGCTCGGCGGGCTTGGCCTTCAGCTTCAGGGCCGCCTGGGCCAGCATGTTCTGATTCTTTTCCATCCGCTCCAGATAGAGTTTGCCGGTGATGGCCTCGATCCGCCGGACGCCGGAGGCAACGGATGCCTCGGAGACGATCCGGAAGGGGCCGACCTTGGCGGTATTGTCCAGATGGGTGCCGCCGCACAGCTCGATGGAGTAGCCGCCCATGTTCACCACACGAACGGTGTCGCCATACTTTTCGCTGAACAGAGCGGTCGCGCCCATGCTCTTAGCCTCGTCAATGGGCATTTCCTTCACGTCCACATTGTAGCCTTCCAGAATGGATTCCTGCACCAGCAGGTTCACCTTGCCCAGCTCCTCGGGGGTCATGGCAGCGTAGTGGGTGAAGTCGAACCGCAGGTGATCCGGCTCCACAAAGGAGCCTGCCTGATGGACATGATCCCCCAGAACGGTCTGCAAGGCCTTTTGCAGCAGATGGGTTGCGGAGTGGGCACGCATAATGGCCTTCCGGCGCTCCACATCGATGGCAGCGGTGACCACGTCGTCCACCTTGATGGAGCCGGAGAGCATCTTGCCGTGATGGAGGTACTTGCCGCCCTTGTCCTTCTGGACATTGTTCACCTGGAAGACGCTGCTGCCCAGAGAGATGGTGCCGAAGTCCGCTACCTGGCCGCCCATTTCCGCGTAGAAGGGGGTCTTGTCCAGCACCAGGATGCCATCCTCGCCTCCGGCGATGGTGCCGGAAACCTCATCGCCCACGCATACAGCCAGAACCTTACTGTCACAGGTAGTTTCCGTATAGCCCACGAAGGTGGTGGGCGTATTGTCAAGGCCCAGGTCGATGCCCGCCCAGGCCAGGTCGCCCAGAGCCTTTCTGGCCTCTCTTGCCCGCACCTTCTGCTCTTCACGAAGACGATGGAATTCGTCCATGTCGATGGTCATATCCTCGTCAGCCACCATTTCCACAGTCAGGTCAATGGGGAAGCCGTAGGTATCCGCCAGCAGGAAGGCATCGGCGCCGGAGAACTGGGTCTCGCCCTTGGCCTTGTGCTCTTG
>CAYMWT010000146.1:0-6173 GCA_964394055.1 uncultured Oscillospiraceae bacterium | reverse complement strand
GTGGTGAACTTCGCCGCCGAAAGCCATGTGGATCGCTCCATTGAAAACCCCGAGGTATTCCTGCAAACCAACATTCTGGGCACCCAGGTGCTTATGGACGCCTGCCGGAAATACGGGATCGGACGCTACCACCAGGTTTCCACCGACGAGGTCTACGGCGACCTGCCCCTGGATCGACCCGACCTGTTCTTTACCGAGGAGACTCCCATTCACACCTCCTCCCCCTATTCCTCCTCCAAGGCCTCCGCTGACCTGCTGGTACAGGCCTATCACCGTACCTACGGTCTGCCTGTCACCATTTCCCGCTGCTCCAACAACTATGGCCCCTATCAGTTCCCGGAGAAGCTGATCCCTCTGATGATCGCCAACTGCCTGAACGATAAGCCCCTGCCTGTCTACGGGGAAGGGCTGAATGTCCGGGACTGGCTGTATGTGGAGGATCACTGCAAGGCCATCGACCTGATTCTCCACAATGGTCAGGTTGGACAGGTTTACAACATCGGCGGCCACAACGAGATGCGCAACATCGACATTGTGAAGCTGATCTGCAACGCTTTGGATAAGCCGGAAAGTCTGATTACCCACGTCACCGACCGAAAGGGCCACGACATGCGCTATGCCATCGATCCGGCCAAGATCCACGGGGAGCTGGGCTGGCTGCCGGAGACAAAGTTTGCGGACGGCATCCGGAAGACCATTGCCTGGTATCTGGACAACAAGCAATGGTGGGAAACAATCCTCTCCGGGGAATACCAGAATTACTATGAGAAGATGTACGGCGCCGCCTCTGCCACCCATACCGCCCCTGACGTGGCTCCCGCTCTGAAATATTCCATAACCTACGACTATCTCCGTCCCAAGAAGGCCGCATGGCTCAAGCGGATGTACAATACCCCCTTTGCCCAAAAGCAGCGGCTTTCCCTTTGGCAGGGCAAAAACGCCACCATCTTCCCCCTGCGGGAGGTTCCCGGGGACGATGTTCTCTTCGGTCGGGGCGGCGTGGTTGATGAAAACGGCAATTATGTGATGCTATCCGGCATCGAAAAGCGGATCAAGGGCCGCTACCCCTTCGATAACCCCGTATACAAGGATGAGAAGGTTGTGTACTGCGGATATCTGGTGAACCACTGGGGGCACTTCCTGGTGGAGGCCGTTACCCGACTGTGGTATGCTCTTCAGGAGGATCCCACCATTGATAAGTACGTCTTCTTCGTAGACGAGGGCGAGGAACGGGTAGTGAAGGGAAACTACCGCCGCTTCTTTGAGCTGCTGAAGATCTGGGACAAGCTGGAGCTGGTAAACACTCCCACCACCTACCGGGAAGTGATCGTACCGGAGATCAGCTTCCAGAACATGACCTTCCACAGCCCTCAGTACCTTGCCATTTTTGACGCCATTGGAGCCAACGCGGCAGTCGATCCCCAATGGGAGGGTGCGGACAGGATATTTCTCACCCGCAGCCAGTTCGCTTCCCAAAACGGTTACGAATTCGGCATTGAGGCCCTTGACGACTTCTATACCCGCAACGGCTATACCGTGGTCGCACCGGAAAAGCTGCCTCTGGATCAGCTGATCTACCTGCTCCGGAACGCGAAAGAGGTGGCTTCCATTTCCGGTTCCACCGCTCACAACCTGCTTTTCGGAAACAATGGCCAGCATTTGACCATTCTGGAACGGCTGATCATCAACGACGACCACCAGGTATGCATCAACCAGATGCGCTCCCTTCAGGTCACCCCTGTGGATGCCAACTTCCACCTCTATCCTGTGGACACCTGCGGCCCCTATATTCTGGGCTACAGTCCCTGCTTCAACCGGTACTATACCGATCAGGGTCTGCTGCCTCCCAGTGAGGAATACGCCTCCGAAGGGTATCTGGAAAAGTGCTTCAAGCAGTATATGTTCTCCTACTTCGACAACTACCAGCATCGGTGGTTCATGGCCAGCTGGTATCCGGAAATCTGCGATTCCCTGTATGAAGCCTATGAGGACAGCTTCCCCTATTTCCGGGATTACCTGGAGGATCGCAAGCCCTTCCTTCGGAAGCAGTATTTCCAGGTTCACTATTGGAAGCAGTTTGCAAAGCGCATGCTCCACCGGACTTGAGAAACGAAAATCAGGAGTGAAACCATGAGTCAGATCAAGGTAGAAAAATGCCCTATTGAAGGGCTGTATGTGATCGAGCCTGCCGTCCACGGCGACAACCGGGGCTACTTTATGGAGACCTACAATCAAAGGGACATGGCAGAGCATGGCCTGAACATGGTCTTTGTCCAGGACAATCAGAGCATGTCCGTCAAGGGCGTTCTCCGGGGGCTCCATCTGCAAAAGGAGCATCCCCAGGGAAAGCTGGTTCGGGTGATCCAGGGCCGGGTTTTCGATGTGGCCGTGGATATGCGTCCCGGCTCTCCCACCCACGGTCAGTGGTACGGCATCGAGCTGACCGCCGAGAATAAGAAGCAGTTTTATATTTCCGAGGGCTTTGCCCACGGCTTCCTAGTGCTCAGCGACACCGCCGAGTTCTGCTATAAGGTCACGGACTTTTACCATCCGGGTGACGAGCTGGGCTATGCCTGGAACGACCCTGCCATCGGTGTGGTGTGGCCTGAGGTGATAGGTCAGTACCAGGGCACCGCCTCTCCGGAGGGGTACACCATGGCAGACGGCACCCCTCTCCGGCTCAGTGACAAAGACACCCGCTACCCTGCTCTGTAAATCTCAAAGGAGTATATTCCATGCACGAAATTGATTACCGCTATATGCGGCCCAAAAAAGCGGAGGCGCACCGCCGCTGGCAGGAAGCCCCCATGGAGGTTCGGGATACCCTGGAGGTCTGGCAGGGTGAGAATGCCACCATCCTGCCCCTGCGCCGGGATCCCAGTCTGCTCTTCGGCAGAGGCGGCGTTGTGGATCAGGAGGGGCAATATGTGGCTCTTTCCGCCGTCCCTGACCGGGTGGAGTTTGCCTACCCCTTTGAAAAGCCCGCCGTAAAGGATGAGACCGTGGTCTACTGCGGCTATCTGGTGAACCAATGGGGCCATTTCCTGGTGGAGGCCGTCACCCGTCTGTGGTACTTCCTGGAAAAGGATTCCTCCATCGACAGGTATGTCTTCTTCATTGACGAAAATGAAGATCGGGAGATCAAGGGAAACTACCGGGAGTTTCTGGAGCTGCTGGGGGTCTGGGAGAAAATTGAGATCATCAACCGGCCTACCGCTTATCGGCGTGTTCTGGTGCCGGAAATGTCCTGCCGCAGCCGGATCTTCTACAGTCCCAGGTATCGGGATATCTTTGACCGGGTTGCGGAAAATGTGAAGGTGGATCCCGCCTGGAAGCCTCTCGATAAAATCTATTACAGCCGCACCAAGCTGGCGAAAGGCCGTCCCTTTGAGTTCGGCTTCGAGACACTGGACAACTTCTTCGAGAAGAACGGCTACACCTTGCTCTATCCGGAAAAGGTGCCCCTGAGCCAGATGATCTTCTATATCCGTCATGCCCAGGTGGTGGCCTCCCTGTCCGGTTCCCTGCCCCACAATATGCTTTTCGCCAATCAGGGACAGCGGGTAGAGATTCTGGAACGCTGCGTCCTCAACGACGACAACCAGACCGATGTCAACCGGATCCGGGAGCTGAAGGTCACTCCCATTGATGCCAACATCTCTCTGTACACCATCAACTTTGTCGGCCCCTTCATCATGGCCTATAATGATAACCTTCAACGCTTCGCCGAGGACAGAGGCTATCTTCCCCCGGATCCGGAGTTTCTGACCAAAAAGCACTACCGCAAATGCTTTATCCAGTATATGAAGGCCTATGTTGACCTGTACGGGTACAACTGGTTCATGATGGACTGGTACACCCCCTTTGCGGATTACCTGTGGGAAGCCTATCAGGATGGGTACCAGTATTTTGGCGAATATCTGGATCGGAGGTGCCCCTTCCGGTGGTATCACTATTTCCAGTTTCACTATTTCAAGCAGTTTGTCAAACGCGTTCTCTGTAAATTAAACCTGAGGAAAGAAGGATAAGAAGCATGTCTACCATTCAAGTATTGAAGCCCAAGTACCATATTGACGAGTGCCTCGCCCAGATCCGGGAATGCCTGGAAAAGGGTTGGACCGGTTCCGGCTTCAAAACCGCGGAGTTTGAGCAGAAGTGGAAGGAATACACCGGCCACCGCAACGCCTGCTATCTCAATTCCAACACCGCCGGTCTGCACCTGGCCGTAAATATTCTCAAGCGGAAATACGGCTGGCAGGACGGGGATGAGGTGATTTCCACTCCCATCACCTTTGTGTCCACCAACCACGCCATTTTGTATGAAAACCTTCATGTCACCTTTGCCGACGTGGACGAATACCTGTGCCTGGATCCTGTGGATGTGGAGAAGAAGATCACCGACCGCACCCGTGCCGTGATCTTCGTAGGCTACGGCGGACGGGTGGGCCAGCTGGACAAGATCATCGCCCTGTGCAAGAAGCACAATCTCCGCCTGATTCTGGACGCCGCCCACATGACCGGCACCCGGGTAAACGGCGTATTCCCCGGCACCTGGGACGGTGTGGATGTGGCTGTCTATTCCTTCCAGGCTGTCAAGAATCTATCCACCGGTGACAGCGGCATGATCTGCTTCGCTGACGACGAGCTGGATTCCGTATGCCGGAAGGTCTCCTGGCTGGGCATCAACAAGGACACCTATGCCCGCTCCACCAGCGAGGGCACCTATAAGTGGAACTACGGTGTGGATTATGTGGGCTTCAAGTATAACGGCAACGCTGTCATCGCCAGCATTGCCCTGGCTCAGCTGCCCTATGTGGACGAGGAAAATGCCCGCCGTCGGGAAATTGCCGCCATGTACGACAAGGTTTTTGAAACCAATCCCAACATCCACATCATCCCCGCAAACCACCGGGAGGAATGCGCCTTCCACCTCTATGAGATCGCTGTTCCCGATCGGGAGGGGCTGCTCTCTGAGCTGGCGAAAAATGATATTTACGGCGGCGTCCACTATCGGGACAACACGGAATTCTCCATGTACACCTATGCCCATGGCACCTGCCCCAAGGCCCACGAGATCACCCAGCACATCATCACCATGCCTCTGCACCTGTATCTGACGGACGAGGACGTGGAGAGAATCGCTTCCATTGTCAACAATTTTGTGAAGTAATGGGAGGAAAGCCATGCTGGTTTTAGAATATCCTCCCTGCTCCACCTGCAAAAAGGCCAAGGCCTGGCTGGATGCCCACGGCATTGCCTACGAGACCCGGCACATCAAGGAGGAAAACCCCAGCTACGAGGAGCTGAAGCAGTGGTACACCCAAAGCGGTCTGCCTCTGAAGAAGTTCTTCAACACCAGTGGACTACAGTATAAGGCCCTGGGACTGAAGGACAAGCTGCCTGCCATGTCGGAAGAGGAGCAGCTTCGTCTGCTGGCTACCGATGGAATGCTGGTAAAGCGGCCTCTTGTAATTGCGGATGGAAAAATTCTCACCGGGTTCCGGGAGAAGGAATGGGAAGAGGCTCTCTTATAAGTACAACACCCCGCTGTGCGAGAAAGCACAGCGGGGCGTAATTCTATACCTGAGAGGGCAAAAGCCCGGCTGCTTTTCGCAGCCGGGCTTTGGTTTGTTTTACTCGTCATCCTCCAGGGAGAACTCCAGGGTTTCGCCGCAGTTGGGGCAGACAATGCTACCCTTTTCCAGGGTCTCTTCGTCGAAGTTGATGATCTCGCCGCAGCCGCACTCCACCTCATAGATGGTGGAATCCTCATCCCCAAAGTCGAAGCCTTCCTCCGGATCCTCGTCGTCCTCGGAGAAATCCCAGGCGTCGTCGTCATCCTCGTCCTCTTCGTCCCAGTCGTCATCCTCGTCCATGATATAGTCTTCGATGGCGTCCAGGTCTTCCTCGATCTCATCCAGTTCATCGGAAATGGCAATGGTGGTCTCCTCAATATCGGTGACCCGCTTTGTCACATCTCCCAGCAGATCCACAATGGCGGCGATCATCTTGCCCTCATCGGACTCGGTGTTCAGCTTCAGGCCATCCATGAGACCCTTCAGATATGCGGACTTTTCAGAAATCGTCATAGTAACGCCTCCTTTTGCAGGCTCAGGCGAATCAGGCCTTGGAACGGCCCAGGTATTCGCCGGTACGGGTGTCGATCTGGATCT
>CAYMWT010000145.1:0-6185 GCA_964394055.1 uncultured Oscillospiraceae bacterium | reverse complement strand
CCGGTATCTCCGGCTGCGGCCAGAAGGAGCTGCTGGAATCCATTGCCGGTCTGCAAAAGGTGGAAAAGGGCAGCATCTGCTATGTGGAGGATGATGGCACCACGGATCAACTCATTGGCAAGGATCCTCTGGCCATCGCTTCCATGGGTGTATCCCTGTCCTTCGTCCCCGAGGATCGGCTGGGCATGGGCTTAGTCGGCGACATGGATCTGACAGACAATATGATGCTCCGCTCCTTCCGGAAGGGCCACAGCATCTTCACTGACCGGCTCACCCCCAGGCATCTTGCGGAGCATGTGGTGGAGGAGCTGGACGTAAATACCCCCGGCGTTTCCACTCCTGTCCGCCGTCTCTCCGGCGGCAACGTACAGAAGGTGCTGGTTGGTCGGGAAATTTCCTCCGCCCCCAAGGTGCTCATGACGGCCTACGCCGTCCGGGGACTGGATATCAACTCCTCCTACACCATCTATGACCTGATCAACAAGCAGAAGCAGGCCGGTGTGGCTGTGATTTATGTAGGCGAAGACCTGGACGTGCTGCTGGAGCTGTGCGATAAGATCGTGGTGCTCTGCGGCGGCAAGGTCAGCGGCATTCTGGACGGCCGCACCGCGACGAAAAACCAGGTCGGTATGATGATGACCCGCATTGGAGGTGACGAGACCCATGGCTAAATCCAACACCGCTCCCCTGATCCAGGTTTCCAAGCGCAAGGCCATGCCCTGGTACTTTAACCTGGGGGTTCGGGCCGCCGCCATTGTGCTGGCCCTCATTGCCTGTGCCTTTGTGACCATGGCCTTTACCGGCGAAAACCCTCTGGCCATCTACGCCACCATGATTGACGGTGCCTTCGGCACCCCCCGGAAGATCTGGATTCTTCTTCAGAACATCGCCATTCTCCTCTGCGTCTCTCTGGCCGTGACTCCCGCCTTTAAAATGCGGTTCTGGAACATCGGCGGCGAGGGCCAGATTCTGGTAGGCGGCCTGGCTACCGCTGCCTGCATGATCCTGCTGGGCGATAAAATCCCCAACTGGCTGCTCATTGCCCTGATGGTGATTTCCAGCCTCCTTGCCGGTGCTATTTGGGGCGCCATTCCCGCCATCTGCAAGGCCAAATGGGGCACCAACGAAACCCTGTTCACCCTGATGATGAACTATGTAGCCACCCAGCTGGTTGCCTACTTCGTTATTCTCTGGGAGGTTCCCAAGGGCGCTGGTAAAATCGGCATCATCAACCAGGCCACTCAGGCCGGCTGGCTGCCCCAGATCGGCAAGTACAAATATCTGCTGAACATTCTGATCGTGGCAGCCCTGACCATTGCCATGTACATCTATCTGACCCGCTCCAAGCACGGCTATGAAATTGCCGTAGTGGGTCAGAGCGAGCGCACCGCCCGGTATGTGGGCATCAAGGTGGGCAAGGTCATTGTGCGAACCATGATCCTCTCCGGCGCTCTGTGCGGCCTGGCCGGTCTGCTTCTGGTTGGCGGCACCGACCACACCATCACCACCACCATCGCCGATGGACGGGGCTTCACCGCCGTCATGGTGTCCTGGCTGGCAAACTTCAATCCTCTGAGCATGATCTTCACCAGCTTCCTGCTGGTATTCCTGAACCGGGGCGCCAGCGAGATCTCCACGGACTTCGGCCTGAACCACGCCTTCGGTGACATTCTCACCGGTATCATTCTGTTCTTCATCATCGGCAGCGAGTTCTTCATCCGCTACCAGATCCGCTTCCGCGGGGTTAAGAAGGAGGGGTAAGCCATGTTTGATTTTGTATCCTTTTTCCCCCGGGCTGTTGTCCAGAGTATTCCCCTGCTCTACGGTGCTACAGGCGAAACCATTACGGAAAAGTCTGGCAACCTGAACCTGGGTATTCCCGGTATCATGTATGTAGGCGCCATCAGCGGCGTCATCGGCGCCTTCCTATATGAGCAGAGCGCCGGGCCCAATCTCAACGGCTTCCTGGCCATTGCCATTCCCACTCTCGCCTGTCTGCTCGGCTCCTTCCTGATGGGCCTGCTGTACTGCTTCCTCACCGTCACCCTCCGGGCCAACCAGAACGTCACCGGTCTGGCTCTGACCACCTTTGGTGTGGGCTTCGGCAACTTCTTTGGCGGCTCTCTGATCAAGCTCACTGGCAGCGACGTGCCCTCCATTGCCCTGTCCGCCACCAGCGCCTATTTCAGCGCTTCCCTTCCCTTTGCGGATTCTCTGGGCTGGTTCGGTCAGATGTTCCTCAGCTACGGCTTTCTGGCCTATGTTGCCATTGTCATTGCCCTGGTTGCCTCCTATGTTCTCAAGCGCACCCGGACGGGTCTGCACCTCCGGGCTGTGGGCGAGAATCCCGGCACCGCCGATGCCGCCGGTATTAGCATCACCCGGTACAAATATGTGGCCACCTGTGTTGGCAGCATGATCGCGGGGCTGGGCGGACTGTACTATGTGATGGACTACGCCTGCGGCGTCTGGTCCAACAACGCCTTCGGTGACCGGGGCTGGCTGGCCATTGCGCTGGTCATCTTCACCACCTGGCGGCCCAATGTGGGGATTCTGTCCTCCTTCCTTTTCGGCGGACTGTATATCCTGTACCTGTTCGTTCCCACGGGCATGAACCTGAGTGTAAAGGAGCTATACAAAATGCTCCCCTACATTGTCACCATCATCGTACTGGTGCTGTCCAGTATGCGCAACAAGCGGGAAAAGCAGCCTCCCGAAAGTCTGGGCCTTGCCTACTTCCGGGAAGACCGATAACTGCCCATAAAAACGCCCCGGTTCCTTTTGGAACCGGGGTATTGTTATCAGAACTTGCCGCTTTTTCCGGAGAAGCCGCTGCTGTCTATGGACGTCCCGCCTCCGGAGCCGGAACCTTCCTCTTTCTCGATCTTCACCCGGCTCTGGGTGGTGTGGGTAAACTGATCCGTCCGAATGGTGAAGCGCAAGCTTCCGTCCCGGATGTAGGAATCCGCCTCGGTTTTGATTCTCGCCGACTTCATGGAGGATGCCAGCAGACTGCAAATACCCAGGGACGCCAGGCACCCCAGAACTACCGATATGACAGCGCCAACCGCTCCCACCGCCGGGTTACTGCCCACGTCCAGAGGGTTTCCTTCCCTGGCCTGCTCCAGCATACGCTCACTTTTCTGGAGGTAGTCGGAAAAGCCCGCATACCAGTCATCGTCGCCGAAATCATCCAGGAACACATCCGCCAGCTTATCCTTGCCGTAGTCCGTAAAGGCAGTGTTGCCGTAGCCGTAGGCAATCAGGGAATAGTCCCGTTCCGCCATGGAAAGCAGAAGCAGCACGCCGCTTTTCTCCGTTCCATAGCCCAAATCATAGGTCTGGTACAGCTCCTTCGCCCCTTCGTAGACGCTTACCTGGTTGGTATACGCCGTAAAGTCATCCACTGTAATGATGTAAACGTCACACCGGTAGGTCTCAGAAATTTCTTCGGCTTTTGCTTCCAGGGTCTCCCATTCCTCCGCCGTCAGCAGATCCGCGGCATCGGTCACATATCCCAGCTGAGGCTCTGCTGCCAGGGTGGGAAGGGCCAGGGCCACCACAAGAAGGAACGCGGCCATCCATGTCATCCATTTTCTCATAGCCATTCCCCCCTATCCCATGAACAGGGCGGCGATCCACCGACCCAGGCCGCTCCACATTCCAAACAGGCTCAAGATCACAGAAAGCAGGGCAAAGAGACCCCAGAACTTCCCCTGGGATATGGGCAGATCGCCCACCATTTTTCCGGTCTGGCCGTTCATCATGAATAGGTAGTCCTTTCCCTGCCACCTGGTGTGGAGCGTCCACACGGGCATCAGGGCATAATGTACCTTTCCCCGGCGAAGCCGCACCTGGCTGCCCAGAGGAACCAGGGTTTCATATCCCAGCACATCCGCCCGCATGGCCGCCCCCGCCGAATTGCGGCACCGGTTCTCTCCCCGTGCCATGCTCTCCTCGGCGGACACATCATATTTATCCGCCAGGAATCCCGGCAAATAGGCGACGGAGAAGGGCTTCAAATCCCCGTAATCAAAAGGCTCCAGGGCGTCCATGTAGGCATCCGGCATTTTTTTGGAGGCATCCACCGGGACACGGCTAAAGGCCACAGTTCCTGCCCGGCGCACATAGTAGTGCTCCGTGGTGGTGACCCGGTAGTCCCCTTCCCGTCGGGTATGGGAGCGGGTGCCGTGGAAGGAATAGTCCGCGTCCGCTTCCCCGTCCATCAGCCAGAAGGGAACGTAGATACCCTTGACCTCTTCCAGATGGTTGTCTCCGGAAAAGGCCTTGGGAAGGAAGATCCGCTTTCTGTAGTGCTGCTTCAGGGCCTGAACCGCTTCCTCCTTGCTCAGCCTGAAGGGGAGCACATAGTCCGGCTTCAGGGTACCCTGGAACTGCTCCGACACAAT
Source organism: uncultured Oscillospiraceae bacterium (assembly GCA_964394055.1). Taxonomy (GTDB): domain Bacteria; phylum Bacillota; class Clostridia; order Oscillospirales; family Oscillospiraceae; genus Faecousia. The sequence continues at coordinate 1,776 of CAYMWT010000145.1, read as the reverse complement.
GGCGTTGTTGCCGCAGTAGGGGCAGCTGGTTGCGGCCGTGGTTTCCTCGCAGACCAGCTCCGCACCGCAGGAGGGGCAGGTGTAGGCCCGCATTCCGGTGGCGTTCTCTCCCCAGTCATCCGACATTTCGGAGGCATCCCACTGGGTTTCCTCTGTTTCCGAAAAGGCCGCCGCGGCCTCCTCCCCCCGATCCGCATACAGCCTTTCCACCTCTTCCAGGGTAAAGCTGCCGCCGCAGTATTCGCATTCCAGCTTTCCGGAGGCGCCGTCATAGTGAAGCGGTGCGGTACAGGCCGGGCACTTATACTCGGTAATCTGTGTTGACATAGGCATTCTCCTAATCATCAAACCCTTCCGGTGCCAAATGGATCACCGGATGTCCCGGTCGTCAAAGGGGTCGCCGCACTCGGGGCAGAATTTGGGCGGATGCTTGGGATCCGCAGGCTCCCAGCCGCACTTATCACACCGGTACAGCGGTTCATTCGCGGGCTTTTTGGCGCCGCATTCCGTGCAGAACTTGCCCTTGTTCACGGTGCCGCATTTGCATGTCCAGCCTGCCGCCTGTTCCGGCTTCTTCGCCCCACATTCCGGGCAGAACTTTCCGGTAACCATGGTTCCGCAGGCACATTTCCAGCCGGCGCTCTGTTGCGTGGGCTGCTGGGGCTGCTGCTGGTTCTGCTGGACACCGGTCTGATACAGATTCTGGGCCGCGCCGAAGCCGGCCTGACCCATCCCGGTCATGCCCATGCCCATAAAGCCGGTCATAGCGCCGGAGGCGTTCCCTGCCGCGGTCTTCATGGCCTCCGCCGTGGCGTCGGTCATTCTGCCGGCCATCATAAAGGGGTTGGCCCCCATGGTAGCAGCATCCTCCAGCTCGTTGATCTTTCTCATATCGGCTTCCGTCAGGGTGATGGGGTTCAGGGCAATCTTCCCGATAGAAATGCCTCTGTTTTCGATCCACTCCTGATACAGGGCCTGGTTCATGGCAGCCTTCAGCGCATTGGCCTTGGCCGGAATCTGGGCAGGACGAAGCTCCTGCTCAGCCAGCGCTCCAAAGGCCGGCTGCAAAGCGTCCATAAACTCGGACTTCAGCTGGGCATCAATCTGATCCCGCTTAAAGTCCGTACTCACATTGCCGCACAGACGCACATAGAACCGCAGGGGATCGGTGATCTGATAACTGTACATGCCGTTGCACCGAACCTGAACGGTTCTGCTCATACCGATGCGCTTGTTGACCACCTCAAAGATGATAGGGCTGGCGGTGCCGAATTTGTTTCCGGTGATCTCCTTGGTATTGATGTAGTACACCCGCTGATCCTTTGCAGGCTCCCCGCCAAAGGTGAACCGCTTGCCCAGTGTCCGGAAGCTTTCCATCAGGCTGTCTCCCAGGTCTCCCGTGAAGATGGAAGGCTCGGTGGAAAAATCATATGTATACTCACCAGGCTCGGCGCAGACCTCCACCACCTTGCCCTGCTCCACGATCAGCATACACTGGCCATCGGCCACAGCGATCACAGAGCCGTTGGAAATAATATTGTCATTTCCCCTGTTGCTGGAACGTCCGCTGACCCGCTTTTTTCCCCGGACAACCAACGTGTCCACAGGAATGGCCTCACAATAAAAATACTCCTTCCACTGGTCGGCCAGAACACCGCCAACGGCTCCCAAACCTGCTTTGATAAGTCCCATAGTCGCAGCCTCCTTGCTGTAAATTTCTATCGTAAATTGCAAGTTCAAGTTGGACACCCAACGGCAGAAAAATGAGTTCCATCC
>CAYMWT010000144.1:0-6202 GCA_964394055.1 uncultured Oscillospiraceae bacterium | reverse complement strand
GGATAGGGCATCCAAGGGCTGTTGGAGGCAATCAGAACCATCTTTCCCTTTACGCCGTTATCCACCATATAGCGGCTGACATGCTTTACCAGGAAGAAAGCGCCGTTGACATTGGTGTCCATGACCCGCTCCAGATCCTCTCTCGGCAGATCATACAGATGGGCGTAGTTCCAGGTAGCGGCAGAGTTGATGAAGATATCCAGAGTGCCAAAGGATTCTACGGTGAACTTCACAAGGCTTTCCACCTGCTCCTCTTCCCGGACATCGCAGAAGCAGAATTTGACCATGTCACCATATCCCTGCTGTGTCAGCAGATCCATGGCAGCTTCCTTTTCGACCTCGGAATTGGAGGCAATGACCACCTTGGCACCGCCTTGCAGCAGGCGCAGGGCAATGTCAAAGCCTAAACCGGAGCTGCCGCCGGGGACCAAGGCGACTTTTCCTTTTACGGAGAACATATCCTCCAGGGGACGGGCTGCCTTGATGTAGCCCTCCAGCATGGACTTATCGCTGGGCTGAAATGACATAGAGATTCCTTCTTTCTATTGACCCATTGTTTTGATGGGATGATAATAATGTGTATGATTTTCGGGATCAAACATCACCATTATTGTAGGATCAAACCGGAATATAGAATATGCATAAAACTCAGGTTTTTTAAGCGGAGAAATCCGACAAAATAACGGGGCGTATCTTGACACCTCACAGCATTCCCCCTATAATGGAGACAGAAATATTCGGGGAGGGAAAAAGGTGAAGCTGAATGCGGATCTTGTATTTGGAGCATTAAAAGAACGGTATACCGTCGCAATGACGGGGCCAAAAACGACGGAGCTTACGATTTCCAGACCGGAGCTGTACCTGGATAACGAGAAGGAGTTTCTATCTGACCATCTGTATCTGGCAACGGTGGATCACCTTCCGCTCCATCCCCGCCTGCAGGAAAATGTGGTGATTATCGTGATTGGTGAGAGCGCAAAGCTCTCCTACTACCGGGAAAAAAGCTGCCTGATGGTTATACGGGGAAAGGCGGATTTCTTTGGAGTACATAAGTACATCTGCCAGGTTTTTGACCGCTATTACCAGTGGGAAAGGGAACTATTTGACATCTTCCTGAAGTCTGCCGACCTCCAGGAGATCGTAAATTGCAGCGTTCCCATATTCGGGCGGCCTATTCATGTGATGGACGCTTCTTTCCATTACCTGACACAGATGAAGGGTCAGCCCCAGGAGGTTCGGTTGGAGCCTCAGGAAATCAGCAGCTACCTTGCGTCCTTCGATATGGCGACAGACCGGCATGGGGCAGTCCTGCTGGATATCCAGGGCGGGCAATACCTGTATATTAACCTGTTCAATGAGGCAGGTGGCTACATTGGCTGCATTTATCTGGAGGGAGGGAGCCGCCCATTTAACGAAGGAGAAAAGGGACTGGCGGAATTTCTGGGTGGTCTGATGGAAAAAGCCATTGAACGGAATCCCTCCATGATCACCAGCGAGCAGGCAACGCTCAAAAGCGCCCTGATCAATCTGGTCAACGAATATCCCCTGACTGCCAACCAGAAATGGAGTCTGAGCACGGGAAAGGGCAGTCAGCACTTTGTCTGCATCACCCAGCACAGCGCCAACCGTTTCTCCCGACTGCCAAGAGGCTATATCTGCGGCGCCTTTGAAAGTGAGTTTTCCGGTTCCGTTGCGTTCCCAAAAGAGAATGTAATCGTCTGCTTCCTGGATGTATCCAGCCTGACAGACAGGCAGGGATCCTATTATGCGGGGCTGAACCGGAAGTTGAAGAAATTCCTGGCGGAAACCAGCGGCATAGCCGGGATCAGCAACGGTTTTACGAATCTCTCCGGCGCAAGAATTGCCTACATTCAAGCGGAGGCGGCCATTGAAAACGGACGTGTCACCAATCCGGAATCGGAAATTTTCTACTTTCGCTCCTACGCCCTTGTGAGTATGATCATCAATGCCTCCGGCAATCTGCCTGCGGAGGCGTACTTCTCCGAGAGTCTGCAAAAGCTGATCGAGCACGATAAAACCGGCCCCATCTCCTATTTGAACACCCTGCGGGTGTTCCTGTGCAACAGTATGTCCTACTCCCGAACGGCGGAAGAACTGTACATCCACCGCAGTACGGTGGTGGATCGCATCAGCCGGATCGAGCGGGAATTGGAGGTGGATCTGAGGGACCCGGACACCCGCCTGCAGTTGGAAATCATTCTGAAAGCAATGGAAATTGAAGACATGGTACATCAGGCGAGAGAATAAATGACCGCCGCAGGGAAAACCCTGCGGCGGCAGTCTTTAGAAGGGACGATTCAGCGAGCGCATTTCTTCAGATCTTCGTCGATCTGATCGGCAAATTTTGCAGTTTCAGCGGATTCAGGATAGGACAGCAGGGTACGATAGGTCAGGGCGCCAACCAGCTTCATGCGGGGGTCCTTGCTGGAGCCGGGAGCGTACTTTTCCATAACCGCCTTACCCTCAGGGCTGCGCATGATATCACGAATTTTGGAATCCAGAGACAGTGCCATATTTGTTTCCTCCTAAATGTATAAAATTGCTTTGAGATTGTTTCCCGAAAATCTGACCACCCATAGTATATCGCATGGGAGAGGAAAACAATATCCACAAAAAGAAGGAAGAGTTTTGGCAAAAAGACGACATTATGACGGTACTGCCATAGCCAAAGCAGCTGGGCAAGCAAGCCGCCAGAGAGCCTAAGATCATTCCGCCGGTCAGCTGCGGCAGTATCCTTCGACTTTTACAAGCTTCCCAGGTGGTACAGACTATCCTTGGGCTTGCGTTCCAGGGTGTTTCGGTCAACCGCAATCAGGCCGAAGGTCATTTTGTAGCCCATCTGCCACTCAAAGTTGTCCATCAGGCTCCAGTAGAAGTAGCCCTTCACGGGGATGCCGTCGGCAATACAATGGGCCACACCATCGGTAGCTACGTTGATGAAGTTCACCCGGCGGGTATCGTCGTCACAGGAAACGCCGTTTTCCGTGACCATCAGATTTCCATGGAAGTCCTTATGAACCTTGCGGATCACATGCTCCAGAGCCTCCGGGTAGTATTCGTAGCCCATCTGGGTGCGCTCGGCACCGTCAGGAACAGGCAGATCCTCCTCAGCACCTACCAAGGTGCGAGTGTAGTTCTGGACGCCAAGGAAGTCGTCGTCCTGGATGTAGGGAAGGTAATGGGTAAATTCCTCGGCCCATGCGGCCTCCGCTCTGGCTTCACCACCGGATGCGGGCTGCAAATCGTGCAGGCTCAGGGTCAGGCCAACCTGGATATTGGGATAGATCTCCTTAATGATCTTCTTTGCAGCCTGATGGCATTTCATTACCAGCAGGTCACTGTGTTCGCTGCCGCCTAAGTTAAAGCAGTGGGGCTGAGCTGTACCGAACGCCGCCATGTTCTCCATGGCCTGATACTTCATATTCTCCATCATGGCTTGCATATTCAGACCCATCTGAACCTCGCCGCCTGCCTTGGCAGCAGCCTCCGCTGCCCGCTTTGCCATCATGGTGTAGCGCCGGGAAATGGCTGCCACCTGTAAGCCCATGTTCGCCTCGTTGATGGTGCAGACGTAGTGCAGGTCACTGCCCAAGGCCTTGATCACATAGGCAACGTATTTGGCAAAGTCCTCCACCACGGTCTCCGCTTCCCAGCCGCCCTTGCGAATCAGCCAGACCGGGCTGGAAAAGTGGAACAGCGTCACCACAGGCTCCAGGCCGTTTTCCTTGCAGCAGCGGATCACATCCCGGTAATGGGCAATCTGGCTTTCGTCAAACACCCCGTCCTCAGGCTGGATTCTGGCCCATTCGATGGAGAAGCGATAGGCGTTCAGGCCGGCTTGCTTCATCAGACGGATGTCCTCGGCATAGCGGTTATAGTGGTCACAGGCAATGCCGCTTTTTTCCTTGTAGGTGGTATGGGGCATCTGCTCCTGGGCCCAGCAGTCGGAGTTACAGTTATTTCCTTCTACCTGATGGGCTGCCGTGGCGGCACCCAGGAAAAACCCTTTAGGAAACTTGCTCATGATGAATCGCTCCTTTGTTTTTCTTTGATGATGGGATTGTAACACAGAAGAAAAAGCAAAAAAAGATAAAATTACGTGGTTTGAGATAAAAATATACAGTTTATTGGAAGATAGATGTATTTTTACCTGAAATCACATGATTTTACCTGTTCAATAGGAAAGGGATAGGCTATGATAAATCCATCAAAAGCCTGTGGGCGAAGAAATTAGGAGGAAGTCTTATGGCAAAGAAAAAAATCACCCAAAGCGAAATTGACGGCGTTCAATACCGCAAGGCAAAACTCTGGCAGATCATTTTGTATGCCTGCAACGCGCTGTGTGGACTGACGGTCTACAGCCTGATCGGACAGGCCAGCTACGCTGCGAGCATTGGCTTTGGCATCAGCACCCTGGCAGTGGGCGGTATCCTCACCGGCACCCGGATATTAGATGCCATCACAGACCCGCTGCTGGCGTTCCTGTATGACCGGGTCAATACGAAATTCGGCAAGCTGCGGATCCTGATCATGGGCGGCTTTGCGGTAGAGGCTCTGGCGCTGCTGTGTATGTTCGACCTATGCTCCAGCAAGGGCTTCGGCATGGGAATGTTCATTTTCCTGTACGTGCTGTATGTCATCGGCTACACCATCATCAATATGACGATCCAGACCATTCCCGCTATCCTCACAAATGATCCCAAGCAGCGCCCCACCATTGGTGTATGGACAACCGTTTTCAATTACATGGTGCCTATGGTGTTCAGCATCGTTTTGAATATGGTCATCTTGGCTCGTTGCGGTGGCACCTACAACCAGGCTTACCTCAGCAGCGCTGTCCATGTGACGCTGATCGTCGGCCTGATCGGCAATATTCTGTGCTGCATTGGCGTTTCCGCTTACGATAAGCCGGAGACCTTTGCTGGACTCAAGAAACGGGAGCCTCTGAAAATTGGGGATATGGTGGATGTGCTGACCCATAACAAACCCTTGCAGGCGTATATTGCTGCCCAGGCTTCTGACAAGATTGCTCAGACCACTGCCAGCCAGAGCATCATCACCACCATGCTCTATGGTATCATGATTGGCAACATGGGTCTGTCCACCATCCTCACGGTGATCTCCATGCTGCCCTCCATTATCTTTGCCATCTTTGGCGCACGGTACGCCGGTAAACACGGCAGTCGGAAGGCCACCATTGTATGGAGTGCCGTCTGTATCGGCGTCAGCACGCTGATGATCCTGTTCTTCCTGGCCGTTGATCCCAGAAAGATTGCCCAGATGGGTGTCATTACTATTTTGTATGTGCTGCTGAACCTGGCGCTGAACGGATGCAAAATGTGCGTTACCACTGCCAGCTCTGCGTTTATGGCAGACTGCATCGACTATGAGCTGGATCGCAGCGGCCGGTATGTGCCTGCGGTGGTGTCCGGCACCTACAGCCTGCTTGACAAGCTGATTTCCTCCTGCGGCGCATTGATCGCAACGGGAGCCTGCGCGGTGATCGGCTATGTCCATACCGTCCCGCAGCCCAACGACCCGCTGACTACTGGCGTGGTTGCGGTTACGCTGGCTGTCATGTTCGGTTTGCCCATCCTTGGCTGGATCGTTTCTTTGATTGCCATGAAGGGCTGCAAGCTGACCAGGGAAGAGATGGTGAACGTCCAGAAGCGGATCGCCGAGAAGAAGAAGGCTGGCATTCTGGAAGTTGCCCGGGAAAACGGCGTGGAGGTTTGATCCTTAATTTTAAAGCGGTGCCTGCATTTTGCAGGCACCGCCATAGACTATCGATTGGATCTGTATTCCACAGGTGTTTTCCCTGTGAGTTCCCGGAAGCAGCGGGTGAAGTAATTACGGGTGGTAAAGCCCAGCTTGTCGGAGATTTCCTGGATAGAGCAGTCTGTGGTTTCCAGCAGAAGCCTGGCTCGCTCAATCCGGGCAGCCTTCACATAGTCACTGATACCAAAGCCCGTTTCCTCCCGGAACCGACGGGTAAAGTAGGTTACAGAATATCCTACCATGTCTGCCAGCTCCTGGGCGTGAAGGTTCCGGTCGATGTTCATCTCGATGAAATTACAGCACCTTTGGATGGGCTCGGAATATTTGGGGTTTTCCCGGCTTCGGTGAACCCGACGAATGAAGTCATCGTACATGCTGATGTTGATGGCAGAGGCTTCCTCAA
>CAYMWT010000143.1:0-6227 GCA_964394055.1 uncultured Oscillospiraceae bacterium | reverse complement strand
ATATGAAGGAATACTGGGGCGAAGGCTCCAACCGTGCCCGGAACTGGCAGCGCTATGACCTGGGCGGCGCCTCCAAGCTGAGCTTTGAGGAGGGTGTGGATTCCTATGTTACCTATGCCGGTCCCCTCCATGACAATGTGGAGGCATCCCTGTATAAGGTCCGCTCCACCATGTGCAATGTGGGCGTGACCAACATTCCAGACCTGCAAAAGAACGCCAAGCTGACGCTGGTATCCTCCGTGTCCATCGTAGAGGGCGGCGCCCATGACGTGACCCTCCGGTCTACCTCCAACATTAAGTAAGCAAAAAGCAAGCTGTCCTCCGGCAAAAGCCGGAGGACATTTTTTTGAAAAAAACACAGAATTTAATTGCAATCAAATGTACGAAATAGTATAATGAGGACGAGGAAAGGAGGGAGTGTATGCACTATGTCACAGTGAAAGGCATTCTGTCCCCGGGAAACGGCATGAATCTGTATCGGGGCTGTACCCATGGCTGTATCTACTGCGATTCCAGAAGCCGATGCTATCAGATGAACCATGATTTTGAAGACATCGAGGTCAAGGAAAACGCCATAGCGCTGCTGGAAGCGGCCCTGAAGCGCAAGCGGAATAAATGCATGATCGGCACAGGGGCTATGACAGACCCGTACATTCCCCTGGAACTGAAAACAGAGAACATGAGAAAGGCCCTTTCCCTGATTTCAAAGTATGGTTTTGGGGTCACGGTTCAGACAAAATCCGACCGGATTCTTCGGGACGTGGATCTTCTCACAAAAATCAATGGGCAGACCAAGGCTGTGGTGCAAATGACCCTAACCACCTGTGAGGAAGACCTGTGCAGAAAAATCGAACCGAAGGTCTGTACCACAGCCCGACGGTTTGCGGTTCTGAAGCAGATGAACGAGGCGGGAATTCCCACGGTGGTGTGGCTGTCTCCCATTCTGCCCTTTCTCAACGACACAGAGAAAAACGTCACCGGCATTCTGGAGCTATGCGCCCAGGCCGGGGTTTCTGGTGTTATCTGCTTTGGAATGGGTCTGACATTGCGGGAGGGAAACCGGGAATATTTCTATGCCCAGCTGGATCGCCTTTTCCCGGGGCTGAAGGAAGTGTATCAGCAGCGTTATGGAAATCGCTATGAGGTGAGCAGTCCCAACAATGACAGCTTGATGAGGCTGTTTCACGAAACCTGTGAGAAATATGGCATGATCCATGACAACCGTCAGATCTTTTCGTATCTGCATCAATTTGAGGAAAAGGCTTCCGGACAGCAGCTAAGCCTTTGGAAATGAGAAAGGAGAAACCATATGGCGTTTGATTTCAAGAAGGAATACAAGGACTACTACGGGGTGAAGGAAAAGCCCCAGATCCTTACCCTGCCGCCGGTGAACTATATTGGCGTGCGGGGAAAGGGAGATCCCAACGAACCGGGAGGCGCTTACCAAAAGGCCATTGGAGTTTTGTATGCCGTTGCCTATACCCTGAAAATGAGCTATAAAACCGATTACAAAATAGATGGCTTTTTTGAATATGTGGTGCCGCCTTTGGAGGGCTTCTGGTGGCAGGAGAACATTAAGGGTGTGGATTACGGCAACAAGGCCGGGTTTCACTGGATCTCGGTACTTCGCCTGCCGGACTTTGTGACAGAAAAGGACTTTGCCTGGGCTGTGGAGACAGCGGAGAAAAAGAAAAAGCTGGACTGTTCCCAGGCAGAATTTCTCACCATAGAGGAAGGACTGTGCATACAAGCCCTGCATCTGGGCAGCTATGACGACGAACCGGCCACCGTAGAGAAGATGGACAAGTATCTACAGGAGCAGGGCTATGAAACGGATTTCTCAGAGAGCCGCCTTCACCATGAGATTTATCTGTCCGATCCCCGAAGGGTTTCCGAGGAAAAGCGGAAGACCATTATCCGGCATCCCATCAAAGGAACGGGCCGTTCTTTTTGATGTGGATATCCGGTCTTTCTTGTGGAATTCCATCAAAGAGACTTTGAAAAATCGTAAGTCTTTGCAGCCTCTCCATTCCGGTATTCGTGCTTTTCATAATAGCCAATCAGATTCCCGTCCTCGTCCCGCAGGGCTACCATGTAAACATCCTTGTTTTCCCTGGAATTGTGATCTGTGAAGATCCGGTTATGTTCCTTACTCTCCCGGAACCAGTCTGCTACCTTCTGGATCATAATGCGGGAGGCACTATTGTGGCAGTTCAGAAGGGACTGACCAAGCAGCGCCTTGCCGCCCCATTTTTCATACCGGGTGACAGCGGCGGGATTCATATAGACAATGGTGTGACTCAGGTCGCAGATCACCACTGCCGCCGGGTCCTGGTCAATAACACTTTTTAACAGCTTGTCCATGCGTTTTTCTCCTTTTTATCCAAACAATTTTCCGTAAAAATACTGTTCCTGAAAGGTAATATCTCCCAGAATCTTGTCATCCGGAAGATCGGAACCGTCCAAAGATACGATCCATTTGTCCTCATTGTCATTGAACCGGTGAAAAACCCGTATGACTTTTCCCTCAAATTCTGTCAGGGGCTTCTCTGTTCCAAGCACATATACGTCCTGTTCTTCCCCATCACCTCCGGTGACGCCTTCCACATAGCCATAGTTGACAGGGTATACAATGTCAGGATGCCTGGGATGATGGGAGCCTATTGGCCTGTCGATCTTCCCTCTGACGGTTTTTCCAAGGATGCCGCTGTAATCCGGTTCCGCTTTTTCAAAGGCACAGAAGAAATAATCCAGGGTGGATACCAGCTTCCCGTCGTCATACAGCTGTTTGATTTCGGAAGCGTTCATCCATTTGCACGCTGCCACCTCGTCCGTTGTGGCCTGCTTCAATTGGGGCAATCCGTCGCAGGAAAACAGCCAGACGTCCAGAATGTCCTGAAAGAGTTTTCCGTCGGCAGCGTTCCGGATCTTTGTGAAGACCCGTTTTCCCGCCGAAGGATCCAGTGTGATCCCAACCTCTTCTTTCACCTCTCTTACCGCGCCGTCCAGGCTGCTTTCACCCTTCAGCACGGAACCGCCCACACATTCCCACAGGAGAGGGTGGGTGGGCCTGCTGGCAGACCGCTGGGAGATCAGATACTGTCCCTGCCGGTTGCGGATCCATACATGCACCACCAGATGGTAGTACCCTTCAGGGATTGGTTCCCCACGAACCTGCTCTTTTCCTGTTTTCTCCCGATATTTCGTATACAGATCCCAGAGTTCCGGCATAATAATGTTCCTTTCCAATTTTAGATGGCGTGAAAGCAGCAGACACTTTCAACAGTTGTTTCATTGTCCCAACGCAACCCGTTCCACAAAGCTCTGTAAAAACTCTTTCTTCTCACTATCTGTAAATTTATCATACAGGAGATCAAAATACAACAGAAATTGATATACGTTGTCACCAGTCAAAACGAAAAAACCCCAGAGCTTCATCCGGTAAGATGATGAAGTTCTGGGGTTTTCCATCAAGCATTCTGCTCCATATAGCGCATCATGGCCTGTGCCGCATTCTTGGCTGCCTCCACAGCGTGCACCACGGTTTTCGCCCCGGTGACCACGTCACCTGCCGCAAACACCCCAGGACGGGTGGTCATGTAGTTCTCATCCACTACCAGCATACCCCCTTCGGAAGCCTCCAGCCCATCGGTGGTTCTGACCAGCTTCCCACGGGGCGTCTGGCTGATGGAGATGATCGTGGAATCCGCTTTTACCAGTTCCAGCTCCGGTTCATACCCGGTGACGGTTCCGTTCTCGTCCATGATGGCAGTCTGGAATACCGGCCCTTCCTCTGTGATGTGGTGGATCTGTTTTCCGAACACGAATTCCGCACCGTCCAGCTTTGCGTAAGCTGCTTCATTGGAGCTGGCGGCAATGGTGTTGTCCCGGCTGAATAGTGACACACGCCGGGAGCCGCCCCGCAGGGCGGTTCTTGCCACGTCCATGGCCGCATTGCCCATGCCGATGATGGCAACCCGTTCCCCCAAATGATGGGCAGCGGGATTTGCCAGATAGTTCAGGCCGAAGTGAACATTCCCCAGGGATTCTCCCTGAATGCCCAGACACCGGGGCTTCTCTGCGCCGGTGCCAATGAACACGCTGGCATAGCCGTCCCGGAACAGGTTGTCGATCATCAGCACGGTGCCGATGGTGGTATTCAGCCGGATCTGGATGCCCATGGCTTCCAGCTTTTCCTGATACCGCTCCAGAAGGCTTTTCGGGAGCCGGAACTCCGGGATGCCGTAGCGCATAATCCCACCGATCTGGCTGTGCCATTCAAAGATGGTAACGGGGTATCCCTGGGAAGCCAGGGTAATGGCCGCCGTAATTCCCGCAGGCCCTGCGCCGATAACCGCCGCCCTCTGCTTTTTAGGCTCCGGTTTGGGCAGGGTCATACGGTCAAGATACATTTCGGAAATATAGCTTTCGATGCTGGAAAAATGGACGGGAGAGCCCTTCTTCCCCAGCACACAGTGTCCGGCGCACTGCTGCTCATGGTTGCATACCAGGGCGCAGATAGCGGACATAGGGTTATTCTCAAAAAGAATCTGCCCTGCTTCCGTTAATTTCCCCTGTTTGAACAGCTGAATGATCTGGGGAATGGGGGTGTGGATGGGACAGCCCTGCTGGCACAGGGGATTTTTACAGTTTAAGCAGCGGTTGGCTTCGCTGACAATGTGCAGCTCCATGGCAATACCTCCTGAGTAAACTAGAAAGAAAAGGGGGCTGGCAGGCCCCCTTTTTCAGAAAGAGGTTCCGCATGAGATTCCGGTCATCAAGGGATCTCAAGGAACAGAATACGGGTTTTGTTAAGCCTGCTTCTTTTGACGGTTGTAGTTGATCAGGCTGCCGCAGCGGATAATTTCCTTTTCCTCATCGGTCAACGGCTCAATGGCCAGTGTGATGGGTTTGACATTCTGCCCCATGACGTAGGCAGGAATGCTGGTCATATCACCTTCCAAGGCCTTGCGGATATTGGGTACGAAGATGTAATCATCGTCGGCAAAGCTCTGCTCGTCCCGAGTGATGAAGGGAATCATGCCCCAGTTGATGCAGTTGGAGCGGTAACGCTTGGTGGCGTACTCCTTGGTGATGTTGGCGCCGCCCAGCAGCACACGCTGGCAGGAAGCGGCCTGTTCCCGGGCAGAGCCGTCGCCGGGTTTCACGGCGTAGATGGTGCTGGACAGGTCAATGGACGCATCAGAGACAGCTTCAAAGCCGGGAATAGTGCGAATCTCTTCCAGAACGGTCTGAACTTCGCTGGGGCAGCTGCCGCCCTTTCTTGCCTGTTCGTTGGCCATGACAGCCTTGGCCTTGGCCACATAGCCGGGAACACGGCGGCTCAGGGTGAACTCTGCCAGGCCCATGGGGTTGGAACGGAAGGAGCCGGTTTCACCGGAGGGAATCAGCTCGTCGGTGGTAGTGACAGGGTCGGTGATGTAGGCGCAGACCTTCAGCAGCATATGCTCGTTGAGCTGAGGCAGCTCCGGCCAATCCTTGATGTTGGGACCGCAGACCAGCTTTTCTTCCGGATTGCCCTTGCCGAAGCCCTGATAGACCCGGTGCTCATAGGCAGTGGGGTCATAATCAAATTCGGGGCACCGGAACTCATAGCCCATCTCGTCGGCGGCGGTGATCCGTCCACCGTTTGCGGCGGATACGGCAATGGAACGGGCGTCCATCAGCGCAACAGAGGAAATCTGACCATTGCCGGGCTTGGAGCCTTCCCGGTTGGGGAAGTTCCGGGTGGTGTGACGGATGGCGAGCTGACCGTGGGCGGGAGTGTCGCCTGCACCGAAGCAGGGACCGCAGAAGGCGGTTCGGACGGTGGCACCGGAAGCGATCAGCTTCTCAATAGCGCCCTTGCGCAGCAGATCCATCATGACTGCCTGAGAGCTGGGATACACACCCAGGGCGAAAGCGCCCGTGCCGGTGCTCTTACCGTCCAGCAGGTAGGCAGCTTCCATAATGTTGGAGTAAGTACCGCCTGCACAGCCTGCGATGGTACCCTGATCTGCGTACAGCGCACCGTCATGAACCTTGTCCCACAAATTCAGGTGCAGGTTGGGGTTCTTGATGAGCTTCCTGCAGTCCTCTTCCACCATGTGCAGAATGTCATTCATGTTGGCATTCAGTTCCCGGATCTCAAAGCCGTTGCTGGGATGGAAGGGCAGAGCAATCATGCTGTGGATGGTGGAAAGGTCAATATAGATGCAGCCGTCATA
>CAYMWT010000142.1:0-6243 GCA_964394055.1 uncultured Oscillospiraceae bacterium | reverse complement strand
AGCTGAACATGAAGGCACGTCCTGCCAGAGCCGGGTTGACAATGTTCTGACCCAGGCCGCCGAAGAGCATCTTCACCACGATGATGGCAAAGAAGTCGCCCAGGATGATGGTCCAGTAGGGAATGGTGACAGGGCATACAAAGGCCAGCAGGGTGCCGGTAACCACCGCGGACAGGTCATAGACCTTGCAGTGCTTCTTCATGACCTTGCACCAGCCCCACTCGAAGAACACGCAGGCGGTGATGCTGACCAGGGTCACCATCAGTGCCCGGAAGCCGAAGAAGTAAGCGCTGCCGATCAGAGCGGGAACCAGGGCAATCAGCACATCCCGCATAATGGTCTTCGTGGTAACGGGCGCATGGGCATGGGGAGAGCTGGAAATGGTCAGCTCATAAAAGTATTTCATCTGTGCCATAAACCTTACCCCTCCTTAAGCCTTTGCCTTGGCCTTGGCCTTGGCCGCTTCGTTGCGGATCATCTGCTTTGCCACCCGGAAGCCCAGCACCAGCGGAACGCTGGCAGGACAGGTGTAAGCGCAGGAGCCGCACTCGATGCAGTCCATAACATTGACGGATTTCATTTCCGCCACATCGCCGCTCTGGAGCGCCTTGTACATGAGCACCGGCATCAGCTTCATGGGGCAGACGTCGATACACTTGCCGCAGCGCAGACAGGCAGGCTCCTCCACAGCGTACTCGTTGCGGCGGCCCAGAACGGTAATGGCGTTGACGCCCTTGATGGTGGGAACGCTCAGGTCATACTGGGCAGCACCCATCATGGGGCCGCCGGAGAGAACCTTATAGGGATTCTCGCTGTGGCCGCAGGCATCGATCAGGTCGTTAAACGAGGTTCCGATAGGCACCAGCAGGTTCTTCGGCTCCATGAGGATGTCGCCGGAGACGGTGACGATCCGCTTGATCAGGGGCATCCCGTCATATACGGCGTCGTAAATGGCCTTGCAGGTAGCGGCGTTGAAGACCGCGCAGCCCACAGCTGCGGGCAGTCCGCCGGAGGGAACCTCCCGTCCGGTAACGGCGTAGATCAGCTGCTTTTCAGCGCCCTGGGGGTACTTGGCAGGCAGCACGTCGATGGTGATACCGTCGGCGGTTTCCAGGTTGGCACGGAGGGCCTTCACAGCCTCGGGCTTATTGTCCTCAATGCCGATGTGGCCTTCCTTCAGGCCGAAGACCTTCATAATGAGCTTCAGGCCGCCGATGACCTTTGCTGGCTGCTCCCGGCAGAGCCGGTCGTCGGCAGTGATAAAGGGCTCACACTCGCCTGCGTTGACGATAACTGTGTCCACCTTGCCAATGCCGCCGGAGAGCTTGACGTGGGTGGGGAAGGTGGCGCCGCCCATGCCAACAATGCCGCTTTCATGTACAATGTCGATGATCTCAGCCGGGGTCAGCGCATCCACTTCCTCCTGGGTACGGGGATGGATGTCCTCGCACAATGTGTCCTGATGGTCATTTTCGATCACCACACTCATGACAGTGGTGCCACTGGTGTGGGCCTTGGCCTCCACGGCCTTGACCTTACCGGAAACGGACGCGTGAACAGGAACACACAGGCCCTGGTTGTCGCCGATCTTCTGTCCAACCTTCACCAGGTCGCCCTTTTTCACCAAGGGCTTACAGGGGGCGCCGATATGCTGGGACATGGGGATGACCACCATATCTGGGGCCGGGAATTCCTGGGTTTCCTTGTCGCAAGCGTACCACTTATTTTCTTTGGGATGGACCCCGCCGAAAAAAGAAAACGCCATGTTTCTTCACCTCTTTCATTTGTTTACGGAATGAACCGCCTAATTCGCCTTCTATCATACCGCAAAATGGACCTTTTGTCCATCACTTTTTAGCAATCTAGACAAAATATTTGTATAAATTACTTTCATATCGATACACAATAACCGATTTTTAAAACAATCAAAGAAAGAGCCGATATCCCCGCTGTCACAGGAATATCGGCTCAGACGCTATTATATTGAGAAAATTGCTGGTCACACGCGGATATCGGCGCTTTCTCTGTCCACGCCTTTCAGAAGGGACTCAATGCTGTTCAGGTAGGCATCTACCTGTTCCGGGCACCGCCCAATGAACTTCTCCGGGGACAATGTGGCTTCCATCTCCTCCCGGGTCATGCCGAACTCCGGGTACCCAGAAAGCTCCCCCAGCAGATCCCAGCTCTCCCCGTTCTTCATCTTCGCCGTGGCCGCCATGGAGCAGACCCGGACGATCTCATGGAGCTGCTGCCGGTCGCTGCCCCGCTTGACCCCCTCCATCATCAGGTTTTCCGTAGCGATGAAGGGCAGATAGTCCCGGACAGCCTTTTCCACGATCTTCTCATTCACATGAAGCCCCGCAGTCACATTCTGGGCCAGCCGCAATACCGCGTCGGCACACAGGAAGCCCTCCGGCAGAGAGATCCGCCGGTTGGCGGAATCGTCCAGAGTGCGTTCCAGCCATTGGACACTGGCTGTCATGGGTGCGTTCATGGCATCCGCCATCAGATACCGGGACAGGCTGCAAATCCGCTCACAGCGCATGGGGTTGCGCTTGTAGGCCATGGCAGAGGAACCGATCTGGCTTTTCTCAAAGGGCTCCTCCACCTGCCGGTCATGCTGCAAAAGACGGATGTCATTTGCCATCCGGTAGGCGCTCTGGGCAATGGCAGACAGGACGTTCAGGATCCGGCTGTCTGCCTTTCTGGGATAGGTCTGACCGCATACGCCGTAGCATTCCCGGAAGTCAAAATCCCGGGCGATCCGCCGGTTCATCTCGTCGATCTTCTCTGTGTCTCCCTCAAACAGCTCCAGGAAGCTGGCCTCGGTACCGGTGGTGCCCCGACAGCCCAGGAACTTCATATGCTCCACCACAAAGTCCAGCTCCTCCAAATCGGAGAGGAAGTCCTGGATCCAAAGGGTTGCCCGCTTTCCCACGGTCACCAGCTGGGCCGGCTGATAGTGGGTATAGCCCAAGGTGGGCATGGCCTTATAGGCGCGGGCAAACTCGCTGAGATTGGCCACCACCTTTAAAAGCTCTCCCCGAAGGTACTTCAGCCCCTCCCGGTAAATCACCAGGTCGGCGTTGTCCGTGACATAGCAGCTGGTGGCCCCCAGGTGGATGATGCCCGCCGCTTCCGGCGCGGCTTTGCCGTAGGCATAGACATGGGCCATAACGTCATGGCGCACTTCCTTTTCCCGCTGGGCGGCACAGGCAAAGTCGATATCCGTAATATGGGCCTCCAACGCCTTTACCTGCTGCTCTGTAATGGGCAGACCCAGCTTGGATTCCGCCCTTGCCAGGGATACCCACAGCTTCCGCCAAGTCTCGATCCGCTTCCGGCTGGAAAAGAGGCTGCTCATATATTGAGATGCGTACCGGCTGCAAAAGGGGGATTCATATTGCTCTGTCATAGGTTCTCTCCTTATCGCAGGATGATGCTGTCCCGTTCCGGGCCTACGGAAACATAGCCGATGTGACAGCCGATGGCCTCCTCGATCCGCAGGACGTAGTCCTTTGCCGCATGGGGCAGCTCCTCCCAGCGGCGCACGCCGGAAATGTCACAGCCCCAGCCCTCCATATATTCCGTCACCGGACGGCATTCGTTCAACTCCGTGGGGAAGGGGAAATCCTCTCTCAGTTTGCCGCCCTTTTCGTAATGGGCACAGACGGGGATCTTGTCCAGATAGCTCAGCACGTCCAGCTTGGTCAGGGCAATCGTTGTAGCCCCCTGCATCTGAACGCCGTACCGGGTGGCCACCAGATCAATGGGGCCTACCCGACGGGGACGGCCTGTCTTTGCGCCGTATTCGCCGCCGGCCTCCCGCAGCCGCTCTGCCTCCTCACCGAACAGCTCGCAGACGAAGGGGCCTTCGCCTACGCAGGTAGAGTAAGCCTTTACCACGCCCACCACCTTCTGGATCTTCGCCGTAGGCAGACCAGAGCCAACAGGCGCGTAGGCTGCCAGGGTGTTGGAGGAGGTGGTATAGGGATAGATGCCATAGTCCAGATCCCGGAGAGCGCCCAGCTGGGCTTCAAACAGGATGCCCTTTCCCTCCTGCTCTGCCTGCCTCAGGATGGCCCCGGTATCGCAGATATAGGGCTTCAGCTTTTCGCAGCAGGTTTCCAGCCAGGCCTCCAGGTCTGCCATGGTCACGGCCTTGCTGCCATAGACCCGGGTCAGGGTCAGGTTCTTCCATTCCATCAGGTCCTCCAGATGGGCCTTCAGCTCCTCCGGATAGAACAGCTCTCCCGCCAGAATGGTTTTCTTCTGGTACTTGTCGGAATAGAAGGGGGCGATGCCCTGCTTGGTGGAGCCGTACTTCTTGTCCGCCAGCCGGGCTTCCTCCAGGCCGTCCAGCTCCCGGTGCCAGGGCAGCAGCAGAGACGCCCGATGGCTGATTTTCAGATTCTCCGGGGTGATGGCTACCCCCTTGGCGCTTACGTCCGCCATTTCCTGCCACAGGTTTTCCGGATCCAGAGCCACGCCGTTGCCCAGCACATTCACCACGCCCTTCCGGAAGACGCCGGAGGGCAGCAGGTGCAGGGCAAATTTCCCGTATTCATTGATCACCGTATGGCCAGCGTTGCCGCCGCCCTGGTAGCGAACCACCACATCATAGTCCTGGGTCAGCAGATCCACCATCCGCCCTTTTCCCTCGTCTCCCCAGTTGATGCCAACAATCGCGCAATTTTCTTTCATGGACATTTCCTCCTAAGCTGATTCTGGTCTGTCCCCTATACATGCCTGGAAAAATAAAAAGCGGCAACGGCGTTGGGCATACCAAATCCACAAGACGCCATTGCCTTGCCATCCGCATTTTACATCCATTTCCCTCAGGTGTCAACAGGGAGTTTCCTGAAAACCGGACATCTTTTTGGAATTTTTGAAAGAAGCCTTTACATTGCGTCCCGTCTTTGCTGGGTGGCGTATTGATAGGGCGTCACATGCTGGAATCGCTTGAACACCTGGATAAAATAGGACACGTTCTCAAACCCGCAGCTGCGGCACACGGTCTGCACCGGCTCCCCCTTTCGCAGCATGAGACAGGCCTGGGACACCCGGACGCTGTTGAGATAATTCATGTAGGTCATACCCGTCTGGGCCTTGAACCGGCTGCAAAAGTGGTACTTGCTGTAGCCCGTCATCCCTGCCGCCTCGTCGATGGTGATTTTCCGGGAGAAATTGTCGTTCGTCCACAGGATCAGCTCCTGCAGGCTGGACGTCTTGAATTTTGACCGGGCCGGGGCCGCCTCCCGGGTTTCGTCCACATGGCGGGAAAGCAGATCAAACAGCTCCAGAACCTTGGGCAGGCATCGGGGCAGCTCTCCATCCCGCTGGATCAGGGTGTCGATGATCGCCTTTGCCTGTTCCTGCTCCGGGCACAGGTATTGCAGCTGCCACAGGTAGCAGCCCCGCAGGCTCAGAATATTGGGGATGTTCAAATACCGATCCATCTCCTGAAAGCTGATCTTCACCACATACATGATCCCCTCTCCCGGGAAAATATGGTTCGCGTGGAGGGTATAGGGCGGGATCACAAAAAGCTGCTGCCCCTGCAAGGCATAATGCTGATTATCAATCACAATTTCGCCGCATAAATCTTCACACAGCAAAACTTCAATGGTATCCGCATAGTGGAGGGGAACGTTGTCCTCGGAATGGAAACGTTTCACTCCAATGGTATAGGGCATTTCCGGTGAGAAAAAGAACTGCTCCTCAAATCCGTTGGGCATTCTGTCATCATAATAGACACATTGCATAATTCCTATTCTCCCTTCCTAGTCTCATTTGGAGGTGCCTCCAATTTTTGTCATTTTTCCTCTTTCCTGAACTTTTCCCACGATCTTTCCCATGTTTCCCCGGGGAGGTCACGGGACTTTTTTCCCTCCAAAGCGATATCTGTTTTTAGGATACCATGCTTTTCGCAATATTGCAATATTTTTTCGAAAGATTCTCCCTTGTATCTGTGACAGTTTTCCGTCATAATATTCTTACCCCAACAAAATGCAATACGATAACGCAATATATTATAAAGGAGACTGACTTTTATGAAGCGTTCCGAGATCAACAAGGCTCTGAAGGAGCTGGAGGCCATGTGCCAGAAGTACCATTGCTACCTGCCCCCCTTCTGCCATTTCACCCCCGAGCAGTGGCAGACCATCGGTCATGAGTATGACGAGGTTCGGGACTGCATGCTGGGCTGGGACATCACCGACTACGGCATGGGCGACTTTGACA
>CAYMWT010000141.1:234-6250 GCA_964394055.1 uncultured Oscillospiraceae bacterium | reverse complement strand
TGGAGACATTGGGGTGCTGTAAACTCTATCCCGGAGCAACGCCGTGGAGGGATATATGGTCGGCCCGACCGTCCCGAGGAGGCGGCTTGATCCCGGAAGCAATTCCGGGGCTAGATAGATGGCTGTCAAGACAGAACCCGGCTTACAGGTCTGCGCTGCGTAAAACCGCTGCTGAGCAATCGGCGGCGGTTTTGCCTTTTTCCCCGGGAAAAAGGTGGGTTTTCCGGTTGCGCTCCCGGGGAATTTATGATAATATGTATAATTATAGGACTTATCCGGGAGGAACATCATGGACGACGAGAAGCTCAAATTACTCATTGGGAAAAATATCGCCTCCTACCGCAAGGCTGTCGGGCTGACCCAGGCCGGCCTGGGTGAAAAGCTCAATTATTCCGACAAGGCTGTCTCCAAATGGGAACGGGGAGAATCCATCCCCGATGTGCTGACCCTGGTGCAGCTGGCAGAGCTGTTTCAGATCACCGTAAACGATCTTTTGGACGACCCCAACGCGCTGCCCGGAAACGGCGGCACCCTGGAAAAGGCCATGACCCAGGTCTCCGAAAAGGCCCTCAAGCGCAAGGCCAACAAAAATGTGATCCTGGGCCTGTCCTCCACCCTGGTGTGGTTTGTGGCGCTGCTTCTGGTGGTGATTCTGTCACCCTTCCCCATGCTGGAACACTACAGCTGGCTGGCCTTTCTCTATGCCATTCCCGCAAATGCCATCGTTCTGCTGAGCCTGCGCTCTGCCTGGCACGATTTCCGCTGGAACCAGGTGCTAATCAGCATCATTGTCTGGGGCTTCCTGCTGGCCATTTACGCCACCCTGCTTTCCGTGTTCCACTTTAACTTCTGGCGGCTGTTCCTGCTGGGAATCCCCGGCCAGATTGCCATTTTCCTGTGGTTCCGGATGTTCCGGGGGAATAAGGAGGAGGAAGCCCATGGATAAGCAGGCTCTGCGCCGCCAGATCCGGGAACGGAAACGGGCCATGACGGAAGAAGATATTCTCCGCCGCAGTGAGGCTCTTGGCAGGCTCTTCCGCCAGCTGGATCTGTACCAGAATGCCAGAACCATCTATGGATACCTCCCCTACAACCAGGAGGTGCGCACTGTGCCCATGCTGGAACAGGCCCTCCGGGACGGGAAGCAGGTAGCCGTACCCAAGGTCTACGGCGATACCATGCGCTTTCTCTACCTCACCGACCTGAACGCCGTGTCCAAGGGCTACGCCGGGATCCCGGAGCCCATTGCCGATGAACCGGTGGCCCATGACGAAGCCGCCCTGGTTCTGATGCCCGGTCTGGCCTTCGATCCCCAGGGCCACCGCATGGGCTACGGCGGCGGCTTTTATGACAAATTCCTGGCCCGGGAGCCAAACCATCCCACGGTAGCCCTGTGCTACGATTTTCAAATGCTCCCGCATCTGGAAACGGAGAGTCACGACGTCCCCGTAGACCGGGTGCTTTGGGCATAAACACAAAGGAGAGACCCTATGCAGCTACTTTTGACATTGCTGATTGCCGCAGCCATTTTCGGCATTTGTTTTCTGGTGGATAAGGGCTTTACCAAGGCCTTCCGCAGCAAGGCTCAGCATCGCAGCGGTCTGGCCGTTCGGCTGGATAAGCGCTACGGCGTTTTCGGCGTGGTTCTGACGGTTCTGGGAATTCTGGCCGTCTGCGTCGGCGTGACCGACGGGCCGGTGCTTTTGGTGGGTGGTCTCATTGTCCTGGCCATGGGGCTGGCTCTGGCTGTCTACTATCTCAGCTTCGGTATTTTCTATGACGGAGAGAGCTTCCTACAGTCCCGGTTCGGAAAGCCGGATATTGTCCGCACCTACGAAGAAATTGTGGGGCAGAAGCTGTACCTGATCCAGGGCGGCAAAATTCTGGTGGAGCTTCACTTCCGGGACGGCGGCACCCTGTCCCTCCAATCCACCATGGATGGGGTATACCCCTTCCTGGACACCGCCTTTGCCGGCTGGTGCCTGCAAACCAACCGGGATCCCCAGAGCTGTGATTTCCACGATCCTTCCCAGAGCCTGTGGTTCCCCACCGTGGAGGAAAAATAGTGTGAAAACACACTATTTCTGATTCAAACGGCGGGCCGCTCGCCGCTAAAGCGGCAACCGCGGCACATGCCGAAGAATCTCCACTCAGCCGCATAGGGAGATTTTTATTTCTATTTCGACTGTCAGCATGCGGCAGAATGGAGATTCCTATATGGCCCACATTCCCAGCGGCACTACCGCCGAGCTTACCCTGCTCACCTTTGAAGACGCCCTGCGTTCCGCCAATACTCCCAATCCGGATTACGACATAAATAAGTGGCTCTACGCCCCAAACTTCTACTCAGAATACCGGTACATTCTGGGCACCCGGGGAAACAATCCCCTGATCTGCATTGGCATCAACCCTTCCACCGCGAAACCCGACGACCTGGACAACACCCTGAAGTCCGTCCAGCGGATCGCCCTGCATAACGGCTTTGACAGCTTTCTCATGTTCAACGTCTATGCCCAGCGGGCCACCAGTCCCGATGATATGGAAAAGGAATGCAATCCCCTGCTCCACCGGGAGAATCTGGAAGCCTTCCGGTATGTGCTGTCCGTCTCCCAAAGATGCGCCGTCTGGGCCGCCTGGGGCGCCATCATTGAGAAGCGGAAGTATCTTCCCCACTGTGTCCGGGACATGGTGCATCTGGGAGAAACGTATGGCGCCAGCTGGTACTGCGCCGGAGCCGTCACCAAAAAGGGCCATCCCCATCATCCCCTGTACCTGCGAAAGGACGAAGTCCTGAAGCCCTTTGACGTAACTCATTATCTCGACACCCTGGAAGGGTGAGGGATTCTCATAAGGAGGCATTATGAAATTTGTCATTGCGTCCGACATTCACGGCAGCGCCTATTGGTGCCGCCGTCTTTGTCAGTTTGTGGAAGAAACCCAGCCAGACCGGCTGCTCCTGCTGGGGGATCTGCTCTACCACGGCCCCCGGAACGATCTGCCCCGGGACTACGCGCCCAAGCAGGTGATCCCCATGCTGTCCAAATACAAGGACATCATCCTGGCCGTCCGTGGCAACTGTGAGGCAGAGGTGGATCAGATGGTGCTGCCCTTCCCCTGTATGGCGGATTCCACCCAGGTTTTTGCCGATGGGCTGGTCCTTTATCTGACCCACGGGCATCATCAGAACCCGGACAGCCTTCCGCCTCTGCCAAAGGGCAGCGTCTTCCTGTCCGGCCATACCCATGTGAAGCTGGACGAAACCCGGGAGGGCGTCCGCTGTTTAAACCCCGGCAGCGTTTCTATCCCCAAGGACGGCAGCCACAGCTGTATTCTTTATGAAAACGGAAGCTTTTCCTTCCATATTTTTCAGGAAAACGAGGAAAGTTTATGAATTCGACAGAATGCGACACTTGCTGGTATTATGATTATGATGAGGAGTTTGATGAGTATTACTGCATGATGGATCTGGACGAGGACGAGGTCTACCGGATCCAGTCCTCCCGCTCCCAGCACTGCCCCTTCTATCGGCAGGGCGATGATTATACCCTTGCAAGGAGACAATAACTATGAACCGCATCCTCCCCCTGTTTCTATGCTGTCTGTTTCTCTTCGGCTGCGCCGCTGTTTCAGGCCCCCGGGAACCCCTTTCGGAGTCGGAAACTACCGCTCCACAGGCCTCCCAAATCGTCATCGGCCCTCAGGTCTGCTTTGACGGTGCCCTGCTGGTTTATTCCCCGGGCATCACCGATGCCACAGGGCTGTACGCCATGGGAAGCGACCTGCTGGTGCTCTCAGGACAGACAACCTTGACCGTTCTTCAGGGAGAGGATCTCACCCAGGCAGCCTCCCTAGCCCTTTCCTTTCCCCTGGAACCGGGCGACCCTTCCCTGCGGGTGGGAGATGGATACCTGTCCTATTATGATCCCGTAGAAAAAGAAACCCTGGTGTTGGACAGCGCCTTGCGGACAGTGAGCCGCATCCCAGCCCCGGAGGATCTGCAAGGGGTTCCCATTCTCTCCGGCGACCGGAATTCCCTCTACTACTGCACCAGGGATGGGATCCGGGTCTGGGATCTGGAAACCGGCCTCCGCCGCCGGATCAAGGAAATGGCCTTCCCCGGTCAGACCTTGACCGGTCTTACCCTTCAGGATCAGGTGCTGCTGTGCACCATTCCCGAGGACGGCCAAAGCCGCACCACCCTGGTATCCGCTCAGACCGGCGCTCTGATATACGAGACGAAGGGAGCGGTTTCCCTGTGCGGTCGGGATGGCTGGTACAGCGCCTCCCTTCCCAGAGGGCTTGACCAGACTTTGATCTGGGGTGAGGATTCCGAGAACCCGCAGCTGTTTCTCCCGGCGGAGGATACCCTCCGGTGCTTCTTCCTTGGGAACCGTCCCGGCGCCGTGACCTACAGCAATCCGGGAGTTTGCCGTCTGGACTACTATGATCTGCTTTCCGGACAGCGCGCCTCCTCCCTCACCCTGGACGCCGGGTTTACACCCATCGCCCTGGCAGACACCCAGGAAGGAAATCTGTACATTCTGGCCCGGATGAATACCACCTATGTCATTTTCCACTGGGATGTCGGCCCGGATAACGCCCTGGCTGTCCGGGAGGATGCGCGCTATCTCTCCCCCTATGCGGCCGACCCTGCTGTCGAGGCACAATGCAGCGCCTGCGCCGCCCGGCTGGGCGAGAAATTCGGAATTTCCGTTCACATCGGGCAGGAGGCCGCCCAGACTTCTCCCCGGGATTGCCGCCTGGAGCCGGAAACCCAGCCGGCCATTCTCCTGCGGGCGCTGGAAAACCTGGATAAGCGGCTGTCCCTTCTCCCGGACAGCCTCTTGTCGGATACTGCCTCTCACTTTTCCTCTTTGAACGTGTGCATTGTCCGCGGTATCAACGGCATCCATCTGGCCGGAAATCAGGAACCGGCCACCGGTATACAATTTCTGGATGGCACCGATGCCTATGTGGTCATCACCGCCGGACAGGATTCCCGGCAAACCCTGTACCGGGAACTGTTTCACGCCATGGAAACCCACATTCTCACGGGAAGCAGCGCCCTGGATCAGTGGAACAATTTGAATCCCCAGGGCTTCACCTACGGAGATCCCAGTCCCGCCTCCGAAGATTTACTGTCCGGAGAAAACCAGGCCTTTCCGGACGAAGCTTCCATGGCCCTCCCAAGGGAAGACCGAAGCCGCATCTTCGCGGCTGCCATGATGCCCGGGAACAAGGACGCCTTCCGCCCCTGGATCCTGCAAAGGAAGCTCACAGCCCTGTGCAAGGGTATCCGGGAGGCCTACGGTCTGACCGAAAGTCCGGAAACCTATCCCTGGGAGCAATACCTGGATGCCTCCCTGGCCTACAAGGGATAAGCCTTCCACAAAAAATTGCCTGCCGCAATTGCGGCAGGCATCCTTTATGTAGCTTAGTCCTCGGGAAACAGCTGATCGTAGCAATACTTGATAATGGCCTTGCGGGTAATCAGTCCGATGAACGCACCAAAATCATCCACAACGGGAACGAAGTTCTGATTGGAAGCACGCTCCACCAGATCGTGCATGGAGGCAGTGATCCGAACCGGAACGTTATCCTTGCGTCGGTAAATCTCCATCACCCGACGAGCCTCCGCCTGGCGCATATCCATGTAGCACATGTTCTTCATAGCCCACAGCAGGTCTCCTTCTGTCAGGGTTCCACGGTACTCTCCCCGGCGGTTCAGAATGGGAATGGCGGAATAACCGGCAGCTTCCATTTTCTCCAGCGCTTGTCGGATGGTGTAGTCGTCGTAGAGATAAGCGCACATTGCCTTTGGTGTCAGAAAAAATAAAATACTGTTCATAGGGTTCTCCTTTTCGGTGCGGCAAAGGTCTCTCATCTGCCGCTATTCACATTATAGCACATTCCGAAAGGAAAAGTATGAAATTTTATCGCCAATTTGCCCGTCCAATGGCCAATTTTTAGGTTACTTTTTTGTGTAAAGTGCTATATTATTATTCGAAGGGGAAGC
>CAYMWT010000141.1:0-224 GCA_964394055.1 uncultured Oscillospiraceae bacterium | reverse complement strand
GGCGTCTCCGCGCGACGAATCAGCTGAAAGGAGCCGTCCTCCTTCAGCAGCACCTCGGCGCTGCGAAGCTTGCCGTTATAGTTATAGCCCATGGAGAAGCCGTGTGCGCCGGTATCGTGGATGGCCACCATATCTCCGATGCTGATGCAGGGCAGACTTCTCTGGATGGCGAACTTGTCGTTGTTCTCACACAGGCCGCCTACCACGTCGTACACATGATCCAG
>CAYMWT010000140.1:0-6303 GCA_964394055.1 uncultured Oscillospiraceae bacterium | reverse complement strand
GAGCAGAACAAGGCCCTCCGTGCCGCTGCCAACGAAGTCTTCGACAAGCGTGACGACCGTCTGAAGGCCATGACCGACGAGTCCGTTGACGTATACTACACCTGCATCATGTGCCAGGCCTTCTCTCCCAGCCACGTCTGTATCGTCACTCCCGAGCGTCTGGGTCTGTGCGGCGCCGTGTCCTGGCTGGACGCCAAGGCCACCAATGAGCTGGATCCCACCGGGCCCTGCCAGGTGGTTCCCAAGGAGCGCTGCATCGACGAGCATCTGGGCCGTTTCGAGGACGTGGACGAGGCTGTTCAGAAGTACTCCCACGGCGCTTTGGAGCACGTGACTCTGTACTCCCTGTTCCAGGATCCCATGACCAGCTGCGGCTGCTTCGAATGTATCTGCGGCGTGGAGCCTGTGTCCATGGGCGTGGTCATCACCTGCCGTGAGCACGCCGGCATGACCCCTCTGGGCATGACCTTCTCCGAAATGGCCTCCATGACCGGCGGCGGTGTTCAGACCCCCGGCTTCATGGGCCACGGCAAGCACTTCATCGCTTCCAAGAAGTTCATCGCCGCGGAAGGCGGCCCCGGCCGGATCGTCTGGCTGCCCAAGATGCTGAAGGATCAGATGCGGGAGCGTCTGGATGCCACTGCCAAGGAAATGTACGGCATTGACAACTTCACCGACATGATCGCCGATGAAACCATCTGCACCGAGGATCCCGAGGAACTGCTGAACTACCTGACCGAGGTGGGCCATCCCGTTCTGAGCATGGAGCCCTTCGATATGTAAGCAATCACCAAAAATGCTATGTAGGCGGCTTTCCGCTTACATAGCATTTTTTTGCTTTTCAGGGAGAAGCCCTCAAAAACAGGCAGCCATCCTTCCTTCGCCTGTCCTCCCGGCGCAATGGGCTTGGTTTGTGAAGAAACCGTTAATTTTCCGTATCATTTCAGAAATTCCCTTGCGAATCTCAGGGAAGCTGGTATAATAGAATGATCAAAGAGTGCTTCCGACACTCTCTTTTTTGCTATTGTCGGGGTTTTCCCGCTGGCAAAGGCTGCCGGAAGCGGACGAAAAATGAGGCGATACTATGAAAGATGTGCTGTTTATTATCAACCCCTTTGCCGGGCAGAAGAAGGGCAGCAAGCATTTAAGCGATATGCTGCTGGAGCTGTCCAATGCGGGCTGTGATCCCATTGTCCACATGACCACCGGTCAGGGAGACGCCACCGTTGTGGCAGAAAAATACGCCAGGGATGTGGATCTGGTGGTGTGCTGCGGCGGCGACGGAACCCTGAACGAAACCATCTCCGGTATTCTTCGTGCCGGTGCGGACACGCCCATCGGCTATATTCCCGCGGGAACCACCAATGATTTTGCCGCCAACCTGGGCCTGTCCACCAATCCCGTCCAGGCTGTAGCCGATATTCTGGAGGGCGAGGTCACGTCCTACGACGTGGGCCGGTTCAATTCCCGGTACTTCTCCTATGTGGCCTCCTTCGGCGCCTTCACCCGCAGCAGCTACAATGTCCCTCAGAACATCAAAAACGCCCTGGGACATACTGCCTATGTGCTGGGAGGCATCTCGGAGATTTCCCAGATCCGCAAGGAACATATCCGTATGGAAATCGACGGCCAGGTTGTGGAGGATGATTTCCTGTTCGGCGCCATCTGCAACTCCACCTCCATCGGCGGCATTCTCACCCTGGATCCCAAGCAGGTGGATCTGGGAGACGGACTGCTGGAGGTTATGCTGGTGCGCTCCGCCCGAAATCTTTCGGAGATCGGAGAGTGCATCACTGCCGTTCAGAACCAGACCTACAACTGCGAAATGATCACCTTCCGCAGCGCCAAGCAGATCAAGATCACCGCCGACCCGGAAATGCCCTGGACATTGGACGGAGAACGGGAGGAGGGCCATGCAGAGATTCTGGTGGAGAACCTCCATCATGCCATCCGCATGGTGCACAGGAGGAAAGCGCTTGATTAACAGTACCTTATGCTATTGCCTGTCCGGAGATCAGGTACTGATGCTCCACCGGGTAAAAAAGAAGAACGACATCAACCATCACAAGTGGATCGGCATTGGCGGCAAGTTTGAAAAGGACGAAAGCCCCGAGGAATGTCTTCTCCGGGAGGCCAAGGAGGAAACGGGCCTGACCCTCACCTCCTGGCGCTGCCGGGGCGTGGTCACCTTCTTAAACACCCAGTGCGAAGGGGAATACATGTACCTGTTCACCGCCGATGGCTTTACCGGGGATCTGACAGACTGCCCCGAAGGGGATCTGCAATGGGTCAGCCGGGATTTCCTGGACGCCCTTCCCACCTGGGAGGGGGACAAGATCTTCCTGGATCTATTGTGGCAGGACGCCCCCTTCTTCCTGCTGACATTGCGCTATGACGGAGATCGGCTGACGGAGGCCGTGCTGAACGGGAAAAAGATCCGCTAAAATACCGATAAACATGCAAAACGCCGATTCCCTCCCATTGGAGGAATCGGCGTATGTTTTTCCGAAGATCACAACAGCCCTGTAAACACCGGGAACAGGATCGCGGTGAGCAGTCCTGCCACCACCAGGGACAAGCTGCTCACAGCCCCGGTAAGCGGGCTGAATTCATTGGCTCTGGCCGTCCCGATGACATGCCCCGCCGTTCCGAAGGCCACACCCCGGGCGGTCTCATCGGTGATCCGAAACCAGCGGCACATGGCAGAGCCGGCGGTGTTGGCGAAGATGCCGGTGATAATAATTGCGGTGGTGGTAACCCCTTCCAGGCCGCCCTGCATCTGGCTCAGGGCGACGCCAATGGCCGTGGTGACGCTTTTGGGCAGCAGGGAAATCATCAGCACGTCACCCAGCTTCAGCGCCATACCGCCCAACAGCAGCATCCCCAGGCAGGATACGGTTCCCCCGCAGATGCCCACGGCAATGGCCTTCAGGTTCTTCCGCAGGGCCTGGAAGTTCTCGTACATGGGAATCGCCAGGGCGATGGTTGCCGGGGTCATCAGCCAAGACAGGTAGCCCATGCCGGCTTTGTAGCTGCCCACGTCCATACCCGTTACCAGCAGAAAGGCCAGAACAAATACCGCGCCCAGAAGGGTTGGATTGAAAATGGCCTTTTTCCACTTTTTCTGCATGGCCTGGCCCAGGGAAACTCCGCACAGGGTCAGCATGGTGGGGAGAATTCCGATTTCCAACAGCTTATCCATGACGCTTTTTCTCCCGTTCCTTCCAGAATTGGGTAAGCCTTCCGCTGATGCCAAAGGTCACCACCGTGGAGGCCAGCACCAGAAGCAGAACCGGCAGCAACGCGCCCCGGATCAGCTCCCAGTCCTCCAGAATCCCCACTGCCGGGGATACGAACAGAATGGGCAGAATGGAAATCAGAAAGCCGCCGGCCGCCTTCACCTGCTCCACCTTCACCAAACCGAAGGACAGGGCGGCAAACAACAGCACAATGCCATATACCGAAGCCGGAACCGGCAGGGGAATCAGCCGCTGCAGGGCCTCTCCTGCCAGGGTAAAGCCCAGAATAATGAGGAACTGAGACAAATATTTCATATCAAACGTGCATTTCTGTAAGGGCAGAGGCTACCCGCTCAATGTTCTCTTCACTTGTAGCCTTGTTCCGGCGGAAATATTCCTGGAACAAAATGTCCATAACGATCAGCTGGGCCACCTTGGCCTGAACGGAGCCGAACTGGAAGGGCCCTTCATTGGAGCCGCAGCACAGCACCACGTCCGCCAGCTTGGCCGCCGGGGATTTGTGAAACCGGGTCACCAGCACCGTGGGAATGCCCCGGCTTTTTGCCAGCTCCAGTACCTGAATACCGCTGGTAGTGGCGCCGGAATAGGAGAACAGGACGATGGCATCCTCCTTGGGCATGGTGGCCGTGGCAGACATCTGGCTGTGGGCGTCAGAGACGGCATAAAATTTCCCCGTTATGGTGGAGAACAGATGGGCGCACTCCTGGGCCATAATCATGCTGCCGCCGGAGCCAATGCACATGACCCGGGGCGCGTTTTCAAAAATCTTCACCGCCTTGGATACCTGCCTGGGTTCCGCCAGGGATACGGTCTGGTGAATGGCGTCGATGGTAGACCCGGCTGCCTGGGCCCATCGGCCCTGGGGAGTTGACGGGTCCTTTTCCGTGTGAGTGTGCTTTGCCGCTACAGAATGCTTTGCCAGCTCGATCTTAAAGGCGTTGAAGCCCTTCAGCTGCAAGCCCCGGCAAAACCGGGAAATGGTGGCCTCTGCGGTGCCGCATTCCTCCGCCAGCTGGGTGATGGACATAAACTGCACATGATCGTAGTTGCTGATGACATAATCCGCCACCTTCCGTTCTGCCGCTGTCAGGTGGTAGTAGGAGGCGTGGATCCGCTCCAGGATTCCTAAGTTCTGTTCGTCCATATCTGCTCCTTTCTGCATGAAATTGGCCGTTTTTTCAAAAAACCGGGGCAGAGAATCCGCCCCGGTTTGCTTTGGACGGAATCAGCCGCCCAGTATTTCTCCCATCATCTGATCCACCAGAATCAGGCAGCGGGGCACATGGAAGGGGCCTTTGAAGGTAGAGCCTTTGCAGGCGGGCTGGGTGGGCTTGCCATCCCGGCGGAGGTAGCCGTACCATTCGCCGTACTCGTCGGCAAAATAACGCTTGCAGTAGTCCAGCACCTGGTAGAAGATGTCCAGATATTTTTCGTCCCGGGTGTCCCGATAGATCATCATGGAGGCGATCAGGGCCTCGTTATGGGGCCACCACAGCTTCATGTCATGCTCGTAGGCCTCGGGAGGATTGCCCAGGCAGTCCATGAAGTACAGGAGTCCGCCGTATTCCTTGTCCCAGCCCATAGTAAACGCCATGTTGAACACGTCGATGGCCTTGCTGTGGAGCTCCTTGTCTCCGGTTTCATTGGCATAATCCATGAGGAACCAGGAGCACTCGATGTCATGGCCCGGATTCACCATCCGTCCCTCGGTAACATCCAGCCGAGTCTCGCCATTCATGCCCACGTTTTCCAGCACGCACTTCAGGTCGGGCTTCACATGGTAGTTGAAGATGTCCGCCACGCACTCCTTGGCCCGGGCGTCGTAGACCTCCTTCATCTCCGGATCAACCCGCTTCATCACACCGGTAACGTTGAGGATGATCATGGGGATGCCCAGGGAACGGCCGGTGCGGGTCTCGGGAATGGTCTTGGGGCCCATGCCTGTGGGGTCGGGCATACCGTGATTCAGGTTCCAGTACAGGTCGTAGGCCCGGCGGGCGCGGAGCAGGTGCTCCCTTTCCCCGGTGACGCCGTAATATTCCGCGTTGGCGATGCAGTAGAAGGCCTCGCTGAAGCAGTACCGGCGCTGGCGCAGAGGCTTTCCGTCTCCGGTGACGGTGAAGTACAGCCGACCGCCGGCGTCCTTATTGATGCAGTAATTTTCCAGGAAGTCCAGGCAGCTCTTGGAGGCCTCCAGCCATTCCTTCCGCACACCGTAGATGTGGCACAGGTAGGCATAGGTCCAGCCGCAGCGGCCCTGCATCCATACGCTCTTGTCGGTGGAGAAGACCTTGCCCGTCCGATCCAGGCAGGTGTAAATTCCCCCGTGGACAGGGTCCATGCCGTTTTTCAGCCAGAAATCCGCCACACCCTTCAGCTGATCCTGAATCCATTGGCGCTCAGACAAAAACTTTTCACGATCCATTTTTGGTTCCTCCTTAATATCGTTTCCCCTTTTCAGGGGTGGAAATCCCTTTTCAATATCATATCATCCAGGGAAGAGAATTTCAATCTAAAATCGTGTTTTCTGAAACTTTTTTTACAGTGACATTTGGGTCGCTTTGTGTTATGATAGAGGAAAATCAATGGGAGGTACCTGATATGGCCCGCAATATTTTCCGTTATGACAGCGGCCTGATGATCACCTTTGGTCAGATCACCGACTGCATTTTTCTCAGTCTCTTTTTCTTTCTGGGCTGTGTGCCCATTGTGACCATCGGAGCCTCCTGGGCGGCTCTGTATGACGCCGCCTACCATGCCTTCCGGCTGGGGGATAAGCACAGCTGGGGCCGGTTCCTCCATACCTTTAAACAGAACCTCCGGGCCAGTCTGATTCCCAACCTGGTGTTTCTCGCTCTGTTTCTTCTCACCGGCTGGGGCGTCATTCAGCTGTGGAACCATGCCGTGGCAGAAACCATTTCCTGGGTTCTGTTCGCGGCGGGAGCCTTTGTGGCGGTGCTGATTTTCGGAATTCTCGGCGTTCTGTTCCCCATGCTGTCCCGGTTTGAAAATCCCACCGGGGTGCTGCTGAAAAACACGGTAT
>CAYMWT010000139.1:0-6356 GCA_964394055.1 uncultured Oscillospiraceae bacterium | reverse complement strand
GGATCCACCCGCATACCGTCCATGGCAGCACCCAGAATGATATAGAGGGGCATGGAGGGAATGCAGTAGAAGATATCCACGATACGCATAATCAGGTTGTCCACCCATTTGCCGAAATATCCGGCAATACCGCCCAGAATCACACCCAGGAAGGCGGAAATAAATACCACGATAAAGCCGATCACCAGAGACACCCGGCCGCCGTACATCAGACGGGTCAGCATATCCATGCCGTTTTTATCGGTACCCAGAGGATGGGCCTTGGTGGGGAAGGAATAGGAATCCCAGACACGGGTGGGCGTGCCTTCCTTAATGGACCACATCAGGTTGGCGGGATCGTAAACCAGGTCATATTCCTTCTCAGTGCCGTCGGCAGTGGTAAAGGTGAAATGATCCAGGCCCTCCTCGATCACCTCGCCTACCCGTTCCTTAAATGCCCGGGGAATCACGGTTCCGCTGACTCTGGACTGCACCACCAAACGGCTGACATAGGCAACCTCTTCCCCATTCAGGGTCACAGCCCCTTCCTCGTCCATGGCATAGGTGTTCCCGTTGGCGCGGAAGCTGCCCTCTCCATCGGCGTAGGCCTTCAGAGCGTTGTAGGTAAACTGGAAATCAAATTTGGTATCGGGCAGCGGTGCGCTCACAATATCCTTGTAAGCAATGCCCAGCATGGTGTCCCCCTGAGAAATGGAGTAGAAGTCCTCCCCTTCCCGGGTTACGGTGTACTCCACATCCTTGTAGGTAAAGCTGTCCTTCTTACCGGCAGCCAAAGTAAACTGGGCCTGAAGGATGGCGCCGAATTCCTGGCCCTCCGCGGCCATGTAACGGAATTCCTTGTTTTCCGTCACGCCGGCATATTCCTTCATCTGAATGTCTTCCCGGAAGAAAACCTGATCCTGATCGTAGGGCATCAGCGCGCCGCCCAGGAAGCAGAACACAAACATGGTCACCAGAATCACCAGACCCAGCACAGCCAGACGGTTCCGGAAAAAGCGCTTTGCGGTCAGAGCGCCGGGAGACAGGGTTTTGACCCGGCGGTCATCGTTTAAGGAAAATTCCTCATGCTCGCCAGCGGGAGCGTTGTTATTCATCTTTTCATCTTTCATAACAATGCCACTCCTTTCTCAGGCCAGGCGAACCCGGGGGTCAACCACAGCATACAGAATATCCGAAATCAGGTTGCCAAGCAATGTCAGAATTGCCATGAAGGTCAGGTAGAACATGGAGAAGGGAATGTCTCCGGCCACCATGGCGTTATAAGAGGTATAGCCGATGCCGGGGATCATATACAGTGTCTCCGTAATCAGAGCGCCTGCAAACAGACTGGGCAGGCTGCCACCCACAATGGTCACCAGGGGGATCAGGGTGTTCCGGAAGGCATGGTGATAAATCACCCGATGCTCGTCCAGACCCTTTGCCCGTGCGGTACGGATATAGTCCGCGTTGAGAACCTCCAGCATGTTGGTACGGGTGTAACGCATAAGGGAACCAATGGAAATGACCACCAGGGTGACAATGGGCAGCACCAGATGGTGGGCCTTGTCCAGGAACTGGCCCCAGGCGCTGAGCTGCTGATGGTCTCGTCCGATCAAGCCGAACAGGTCAAACCATCCCAAATGCACAGAGAACACCAGCTTCAGCAGGGTTGCGAAGAAAAATGTAGGCAGAGAAATACCCGCCAGTGCAATGGTGGTAATGGCGTAGTCCGTCTTGCTGTACTGATTGGTGGCCGCAATGATGCCAAGAGGAATGGCGATCACCAGCTCCAAAGCCATGGAAATCGCGCCCACCACAAAGGAAACCCAGATCACATCATTGAACTTCTCCAGCACAGGGACAGTATACTTCCAGCTGTCGCCGAAGTTCAGGGTTAAAATATTTTTCAGCTGGATGAAATAGCCGGGGATAATGCCCACATCCAAGCCGTACTGGGCATTCAGCTGGGCCACCCATTCTTCATAAGGCTTGGAGCCGGGAGCCTGAGACAGCTGCATGGCCATGGTTTCCACATAGGAAGCCGGCAAGCAGCGCATCAGTACATAAATAATAAATACCACAAACAGCAGGATCACCACAGAGATGCCCAGACGTTTTGCTACATATTTTCGCATTTGCCTCACTCCATTTTTAGCTTTGGGAACAGTCCATATCATTCTGCATATCAGGCAGCCGTTTCTGCCCCGAACTCCCATGGCCGAACCGGCCGGCTCATATGCAGAATCCATGACTGTGGCAGATTGCCGTGCAGCCCTTGGCCGCACGGCAACCTGTGCTCAGTTTAAACGAAATGTCTCAGAAGACGAAACTCAGTTCATCTCCAGCTTTTCCACGTCGTTTCTCCAGGACCAGTAGGTGGTGATATCAGGAGTCACGGTATCCATATTGATCCGCTCGGTGGAGAAGATGATGCAGTTCTGACGCTGATACATGGGGATTTCCACAGCCCAGTCCGCAACGATGTCCAGAGCTTCCTTGTACAGGGTCTTCCGGTAGGTCTGGTCGGTGGACTGACGTGCCATCTCGATCAGCTCATCCAGCTCGGCGTCCTTGATCCAGTAGGACTTCTCGTTGGAGCCGCCCTTGGAGTGATATATCTGGTACATGTCGGGGTCGGGAGTAGCCTGCCAGGCCATGGAGAACATCTCGGCAGTGCCGCCGTTGACGGCGTTGGTCAGCTCAGCGAAGTTGGACATATCGCTGATGATCAGGTCAAAGCCGATCTCCTTCAGAGCAGCAGAAGCCATAGACAAAGCCATGAAGGAGGGGTGATCGCCGATACCGCTGCCGCCAACCATAACTTCCACGTTCATCTTGCCGCCCTCAGGAGCAGCAGTAACCTTGCCGTCAGTGACGGTATAGCCGGCAGCCTCGAAGAAGCCCAGAGAGGCCTTCTTGGCAGCCTCGTACTTCTCGTCGGCAGTCATGCCCTCGGTGTAGATGGGATCGCCGTTCACATCCACGGAGAACGCGATCTTATAGCCCTCGTCGGTAACACGGGGAGCCGCCCAGGAGGTGTCGGAGATGGGGTAGTTGATCACGTTGCCGAACTCGCCGTAGTAGGAGTCAATGGCAACATCACGATAAACGGACACAACAGTGGCAATGGCCTTACGGAAGTTCTTGGAAGCCTCGGAACCGGCCTCGCCGTTGATGCATACATTTTTGGCGCAGAAGCCGGTGTAGCCGTAGCCCAGGTTGGCAACCAGGTCGGTGGTGATCACGTCGCCGGTGATCTCGCCGCCGTTGGCATCAGCAATGGCCTTTGCGATTTCGGTGGAGTAGGAGGGATCGGTCAGATCCATGGTGCCGGCCACAACGCCGGGAACCTTATCGGCCTCCTGGCCTTCCTTGTACAGGATGTACTTGGTCTTGGGCTCGCCCTTGTAGTACAGCTCGTTGGCCTCCAGGGTAACCTGGCCGTTTTCATAGCTGACAAACTTGTAGGGGCCAGCGCCGATGGGCATGGTGGTCACGGACTTCACATCGGACAGGTCGCCCTTAACGAAGCCGAAGGAATTACCCTCGTAGTCGTACAGGCTTTCCTCACCGTAATAGTGCAGGGGGCAAACAGCCATGTTGAACTGGTAGATGGCGGGAGCGGAAACCTCGGTCATCACAACCCGCAGGGAGTTATCGCCGGTCTTCTGGATACCGGAGATGTTGGCAGCGGACTCACCGGTCTGCACGCCCTGCTGATACTCGGCGGCAGCGTCGCCCAACTCAGCATAGATCAGATCGGACAGGTTGGAACCGGCAGTCTCCATGTTGATGCCGTTGTCGCTGATGTCGTAGCCGTAAGCATCCACAAAGGCCTTGAAGAAGTCGGCAACGGTGGCATCCTCAGCCAGTTCATAGCCCCAGTTGGGAGCGCAGGCAGCCACGGAGTCACCCTCAGCGTTGGCGCCGGCAGCCACACAGTAGTCAACGATTTCCTGAGCGAAAGCCTCACCGGCAGTCCAGAATGCATTCCAGAAGGCATTGTACTGCTCTTCAGTGAAGAACTCGGTCTCAGTATAACCGTCGGGACCGGCAGCCAGGATCAGGTTGATCCGGGCGTCCATGCCGGAGCGGTAAGCTTCCAGGCCCTCGATGGGCAGGGAGTTAAAGGTAGCGGGACCGTCAAAGGTGGGGTCGCACAGAACATACATGGAGAAGATGACGTCATCAATGTCCATCTCGTGGCCATCGGAGAACAGAACGCCGTCCTTCATGGTAATATCATAGTAAACAGTGCCATCGGCGTTCTCGGTAATCACACAGTCGGCAATGCCGTCATAGGTGTAATCCGTGCCGTTGTAGGGACGAACCTCGCCCTCAATGCCCTCCAGGACAATGGCGCCTTCTCTGTCAACGCCCAGCAGGGGCAGATGTACCAGATCGGCAATCTCCTGCTCGTAGGTGTTGGTGGAGAAGAAGGGAGAGAACTTGCCGTCGAAGTTCTGGGTTCCGACGACCAGGGTCTTGTCGCCGCCGTTGTCTTCAGCAGCGGGAGCCTGGGTCTCAGCAGCGGTGTTGCCGCTGGTGGCAGCAGTTGCCGCAGGCTGCTCTGTCTTCTGGCAGCCGGCAAAGATGGTCAGCATCATGGCAACAGCCAGAACCAAAGCAAGGATTTTGGAAAGCTTTTTCATTTTTTTACCTCCTATTTAAACTTTATATTTGACCGGGTCTCCCCGGAGAAATATACACAGGGAATCATTTTGTCAGGCAAGAATTGCCTGACAAAGCAAAAGCCATGGCTTTTGCGCTTTTTGTAATTTACGGCTTGGCGCCCTTCCCGGGCTCCTCCCCATCCACCGGCTCTGTTTTCGCGTATGTCCGGTTTTTCAGAACCACCAGAGAAAAAAGAAAGGCCAGGAGGATGCCCAGGATACACAGCACCTCTCCCCTTTGCAGTCCCCTTCTGAATAGGTAAACCACACATCCAAGGATGTCCACACCCAGCATCACTACAAGCCAGACGCCGGCAGTTCGAAGCCGGCGGTCAGTCAGATCACGCATCTGGCGGGTCAGGGGTTCAGAAGCCTTTCGCAATCGCATTCCAACTGCCCCAACATGGTATAGCGGCAACAAGGTAAAGGCAACAGGCAGGAGTACATACACCGTCCGTCCGATTCGGGTGTTGTTGAACAGCATGGGGACAAGCAGAATAAGACACACCCCGCCAAGCAGCAGCAACCTTTTTCCAAAGGCGTGGATGTCCTTTTCTTCCCGGCGGAAGCGGTAATAATCTCCCTGATAGATCCGTCTGGTTGCCATTTTTCCCTTGGGGGTTATATACTCCTCAAGACGGTAATCGCTGGCATAACGCCTTTCTGACATACGCACACCCCGGGTTATGCTTTCCGGCAATTGTCCGCCGGTCAAGAGCAAATGTTCATCTGTCAAATACTGACATAGATATTTTGTATTATAGCACACCGGAAAAAAATAATCAACCAAAATCTTTCTTTTTGGCACATTTTCGGCAGAAAATGGTATACTCTGACTTCATTGTCTAAATGGTTTTCCCTTTGTCCTATTTTTCAGGAGGCTCCCCTTCCCTGTCATAACCGGGGCTGTAAAAAAGCCTGGACATATGAAGTCTTGACATATGATCTGTTTTCTTTTAAAATAAGTATAAGCAGTTCCCTGCTGCGTATCCAAATGAAACCTACAAACTATGGGAAAGGTGATAACATGTATCGACTATTAGAACTGAATCCCCAGCTCCAGCCCTTTGCCGGTGACATCGACCTGCGTATGTTCCTGTACCGCTCCACAAAGCAGCGGCTTCTGGGTGAGGATCAGACACTTCTTGATTTTGCCAATGCCCACAATTACTACGGCTTCCATCATGTTGACGGCGGCTGGTACTACCGGGAATGGGCGCCCAGCGCCTATCAGCTGTACCTGGAAGGTGAGTTCAACGGTTGGAACCAGACCAGTCACCCTCTGAAAAACATCGGCGGCGGCAACTGGGAGCTGTATCTGGAGGGCGACAATGCCCTTTGGGACGGCTGTAAGGTCAAAACCGTGGTGGATGCCAACCTGACCCGGACAGAACACATCCCTCTGTACGCCCGCCGGGTGGTGCAGGATCCCAAGACTGTGACCTTTACCTGTGAGATCGTGGATGACCGCAGAGTCTTTCCCTGGACGGACAAGGATTTCCAGGCGGAGGAGGATGTCTATATCTACGAAGCCCATGTGGGCATGGCCCAGGAGGAGGGAAAGGTCGGCACCTACCGGGAATTTGCCGACAATGTTCTGCCCCGTGTGAAGCAGGCAGGCTATAATACCATCCAGCTTATGGCCATTATGGAGCATCCCTATTATGGCTCCTTCGGCTATCAGGTATCCAATTTCTTCGCCGC
>CAYMWT010000138.1:0-6383 GCA_964394055.1 uncultured Oscillospiraceae bacterium | reverse complement strand
AAGCCCTCATAACCCGGAGGTCGTAGGTTCGAGTCCTGCCTCCGCAACCATAAAACCACCTATTTCTACGGAAACAGGTGGTTTTTCTATACCAAAAAGTTCGGAATTTCACTGGCAGCTTTTGACCTGACCCCATTTTGACCCCAATTGGATTTTTGAAAAGTTCGGGAAACAGGATGAAATGGAGGTAAATAGGAACTCCTCTTCCGCACATAGACGGAATAATTACAATAAAGAGCGGCAAAGCAGGGGAAATATGCTTTTCTATACGGTGAGCTTTGCCGAATTTCCCCTGCTTAATCCTCAATCACAATATCACTATCATCCATCAGTGACATTTGAATATACTTCTCTTCCGATTGCTCTGTTTTTCCTGACCATTTCAGCAAGTAGAACTCAAGAATATCTCTAAGATCATCGGGCCAAGGTGCGTTCTTGAGATCGGTAACATTCAACGACACCAGTTCCATGAGCCGTTTTTTTTGCCTGTCACTTAAATTACGGTACAAAGCCTGCCATTTTGCTGTAGTACCATTCTCCTCGAAATGAGAACGGAACATGATCAGTTCACGGGGCATTGCAAGAAGTTCACGATATTCATCGATATTTTCTCCAAATGCTTTATAGAAGAAACTGGAGCCAGCTGCCACAACACCCTTTGTTACCTGAAGAATTGCAGAGATTGCACGGACGGATTTCTTATCCCAGTTCTGCCCTATGAATGTACGATCTGTTCTATTGATGGGGGAATACTTCATAGGGAAAGAGAATATCTGAATGCCCAATTCTCGATTTAACTCAATATTCACCTTTAGACGCTCGTATAAGTCCTCTGGCCTGTCCTTATAGTTAAACAGAATATAGTTTGATATCTCTTTGATTCCGTGCTTGTGTGCGGCTCTAACAGCTTTACAGTATACATCTTTTAGGTGGATATCATCAAAAGCGATACGCAAAGGCCGGATTGCCAGTCGTGCAAGCTGCTCCATGTTTTCATCGTTGATCTTTCGAGCATCAACCCCCTGGTTAAAATCCAAGTATCTGGCTTTGGCTGCCTTGCTCCGATATTTTTCAATAATCGGGGTAAGTTCTGCTTCATGTGCCAGCATGTATTCAGCATAATTTTCTGTATCTTCAGCACCAATGAGAATCTGTAAAAAGGTTTCCAGTTTCTCAGCAGATTTGATACGCTTCTTAAAGTTTTTTAGATAGGTGGACATCTTCTTGTCCAGGAAATCCCCACGAACGCCATTGTGATACCGCATCATGACGATGTTATAGTCACCAGGGTCAACGTACTTTGCCCCACGTCCAAAGCCTGCTGCACAAAGGTCATCTACCAAATATTTCAAATCAGACGTATTCAAAACATTGTTGTCCAGCAGCAGGAGATGTTGCTTGGGGCCATAGCGCTCATCAATTGCTTTGATTTGGCCAATGATGTTGTTGGTAACATGGAAATGTGGCTCCAAAATAGGAACAGCGCAGAAGGAACAATGATTCGGACACCCTCTGGTTGTATATGCAAAGTAGTTATCTCCGGCAGGGTACTTATAGGAAGTCTGTTCCAGAATATCATAATCCAGAGGAAGTTCATCTACATTTATATCGTTGTCATCACCAACAACGGAGGTATCTGTAAACAAGCCAGTCAAAACATTGGAACGGTTAATTCCTGCTGCTTCTGCCAACTGATCCGCCATCAGTGAAGCCATAATACCGCCGACATAAAGGTTCTCGACATTATCGACCAGATTTTTGTAGTGCTTAATTGTCTCGACATCAAGATCAAAGTCAAAGGTAA
Source organism: uncultured Oscillospiraceae bacterium (assembly GCA_964394055.1). GTDB lineage: Bacteria > Bacillota > Clostridia > Oscillospirales > Oscillospiraceae > Faecousia. The sequence continues at coordinate 4,579 of CAYMWT010000138.1, read as the reverse complement.
ACAGCGTAGTCACATAGATTCTGTCCCACACTTCTTCATCAACTTTTTTGTCAATGCCCTTAACAAAACGCACCTCATCCTCGAGCATTTTGTGGTAAGTGCTGATTTTCATCAAACCCATGGGAGGGTATTTATTCTTATAATTTGGCTCGACTAATAAAACTCTCATTTCTTTTTCACACTCAGTTCAGATTTTATAGCTTCACGAAGCTTTTCGGCTGTTTCTGGCTCATCTGTAAAGAAATTGTCGATCACTGTAATAATTCTCTGGTACAGCTTTCGCTCATCACGGCTATAGGAAGAAGGAAGATCCTTTTTGGTTGCATAGCCCGCATTGACGATCTTTGTGCTTAACGTATTGACCTTTTGCGTTGCGATTTCTGTCTGAGAAAGAGTCCTTTCAACAGACTCCCGCCGTTCCTCATCAAAGGTTCCTTGCTCCAAAGCCTTGCGGACTTTTTTCTCCTCAGCGTCACGGTTCTTAGCAATTTTATTTAGCTGTTCCGTAATCTGCTCACGTTTTTCATCGGAAGTAATTGCTCCATCATTGATTTTTTCTTCCAAATCTCTCTGCGCAGCATTCAACTCATTTAGTTTTCTAAGGGCAGATGTTGCAACAGAAGTACCACGACGGTATTTTTTGTTAATTGCACCGGCCCAAATGCCTAACGCCTGTCTCATTTCATTATAAATTTCGTTAGGTTCAAAATCGTCACGTTGGGAGTTCGGAAGTAAGTCCTTATGAAGCGCATGAATTTCACCTGCAAACATTCTGTTTGCATTATGCCCTTCGGAGGGGAAATACTTGGAGAAAGTTCTGCCATCACCAACAAGTATGTTTCCTTTTCTAAAGCGGATGCCCTGGACAGCATCATCAGAAATAATGCCAGAAAAGTCAGTAATGGCTAACCAGCCAATGTACAACGGCCTACCGTCCGAAGCCTCTTTGTAAACAAATTCAACGTCCTTCACATGGTCAGTGTTTTTGGTTTTGGCCGTTTTTCCAGTCGATAAGGTACGGCTGTATTTCTTATAAATGGGCAATTTCCTGGTTCCACGCAAAATCTTATAGCATGCAATTGGGCAGCCTTTTTCATCAAAATATTCACGAATTTTGCGTGCCTGTGTGAATTTTTGTGCGTCAAAATCAATGGGCGCTGTCTCTGCAAGATAATCAAATACCGCAGTTTCATCCAGTAAGCCAGATTCAAGAGGTACTCCATTCATCTGGACTTCAAAATAATGCTCTGCGGAATTCTCTGTCAGAGTCTCAAAACGGGTGATTGCCTTGAAGGTTTCTATTAGATCTTTCGTTTCGTTATTAGACTTCTGCAGAAGTTGCTGTAGCCTGACACAGTCGCATACCATAACTGTCTTAACGGCTTCATTGACCGCCGAAGTAATGAACCTAACCTCTTCTGCATATGCCAAACCAGCCAAGCGACCGATACCACGGAAACCTCGCTCATTAACGCCGTCTTTATCTGATGCTCCTATGTCCATCAACTTGGTTTGCGCAATACTGGCAGAAATACCGAGACCATTATCATGAATCAAAATTTTACGTTTACGCTCATTCACCTGGATATTAACAGCTGCTTCAGATGCTTCCAGAACCCCAGAAGCAATTGCCTTGTCGATAGAATCTGTACTATTCTGAATATATTCCCGATAAACATGCATCGGGTTAGAATACATACCTTTAGTCAGTATTTCAAGCAAAAACTTGCCTGCAACAGGCTCACTCATCATTTACTACCTCCCTGATTGTACGAAGGAAAGGGAAACTGGATTTTCAACAACGTTTTGAACACCGGATGGTGGATAATCAAATCGCCTTTCTGGAGTCGTGTCATCATATTTGCATAAACTTTTGGGACGAATTTGTAGTCCGGCTTGGATACTTCGATAGCATTCGTGCGACCATAAACATTGGTGCCACAGTTGCCCTTAATGCGATCGTGAATTGCACTGCGAAATTGTTCTGCTGAGAACAGAATAACACCCTCAGAACGGCCACGTTCTGTAATATCCAGCAAGTTTGCCAGCAGCGGAGATCCTTTGCTGGATGTGGCAGGTGCATATTTGTTCAGCTCGTCGACAAAGATTATAACCTTCTTCGGAATAGGCTTTTTACTTGTACGGTCATCCTGATCAAAATCACCATGCTTCAAAGAATAGACGGAACGAATGATATCACCAAATACCAAGCATTGCAGTTGCTCTGTCAATCCAGCAATGTCAACAACTATCATTTCACCACCGTTGATGTTCAGAACCTCTTCGGATAGATATACCTGATGCTGGTCCTTTGCACCGGATTTGGTATTGACGAAGATATCGTCGTTGACAGAATTGTTAATCAGTCGTCTGAATCGTTGCCATGATTGGATCATAATGCCTGATTTTTCTTTTTTACTACTGCCTTTGCTACAGAACTCCCTTAATTCTTCTTTGAAATTTGACCAGCTCAAATCAGAATTAAATTCAGGCGCATCGTCGATATAGTTCAAAATCGATTCGATTGTAAAATTCGGGTCATCCACATTTGCAAACAACATATCAACTTTACTGATATCATGTTCAAAGGTATAGACGTAATTGGCTGCTCTGTTGTCTGCAAACTGTTTTTCTAGGTCTTCTGTGGGAAGTGCTGTATTCGTGTAGAACTTGTCTTTTTGTTTTCGGTATGGATAGAGATACTTAACATTCTCAAAGGGTTTGCAGGGAACTCCAAGAGCATCCCATTCTTTACGTTGAGCTTCTGTTATCTTCTCGTTCGGCTGATGGACGTGAAGTAGGTCATCACCCTTTACGTTCATCACAATAATGGCCACATCGTTTCTGCATTTATGTTGAATTGCTTTCAAGAGAAACATAACATAGCTGGTTTTCGTTGCCAAACCGGATATGCCAGAGATATTCATGTGTGCGCCTTCGGGGCCAATCAAAAAATCACCATTGAATTTGATGGGGACTGGTTCATTGTTGCCGGATTTCATGAGACCAGCTGGAATCGCAGTTTTCTCATCAATGCTATCCAATCCGAGGGCAATTTGGATATCCTCAATATCTGCCGTATATACCTGAGCGCCTTCAAAGACAGGCATATAATTCTCCTTGGTGTTATGGACAACAGATACCTTGGCGTAGGACAGGGAAAGGCGTCTTGTCATTGGTAGTGCATATACATCGCCAAAGTCTGAAGATACATAGTTGCTAATATGACCCGTTCCATCCGTAATGTGGAGAATGTCCTGAACAACACCATACGTAACGGAGTTGTCCATGTTATTCTCAACACGCACAATATCAAAAGGACTTAAAATCGCATCATCCGAAAGCCAAAACTGGAATTCATCACAGGATGATGGATTTTTTCTGTGGCAGAAACCTTGCCAATCAGTTTTCTTGTTGCCATCTCTGTCTCTCCTTTTTATCGAAAATCCCGTTTGAAATTATTAATGCATACAAGATCGCTCTCAAAAGAGGATTTGATAAGGGTTTCTGTCAGATATACAGGATATAGGTGACTTGCCCAACGCTGATCCCTACCGTAACAAGTAGGAGATCCCTCATTCAGCAAGGAAAGCGAAATGTTGTCTACGACAGCGGTGTCCAAACCATTTTCATCCTCAATGACAGCCATTTTCTCAATTTTTATAATTCCTTCAAGCGGATTAGATACCCTGTTTCTGGGGCGAATTCTCAGGTACCAGCAGCCATATTTGCGGTGGCGGCTGTTTTCCTTCATAAAAACAGGGGTGCGCTCACCATATTCTAATTTCAGTAGTTCTGCTCCAATCTGCGCTCCACCACGCTTTGCCTTGTTGGATGTCGGAAGCATTGGATCAAAACTTTTAGAAACACCAATAACGTTATAGAACAGATCGGCAAACTCAGCTTTTCCAGTATCCTGACGAAGGAATTGAAGGGGACCATCTACAATCAACATACGATCCGGCTCAAGCGCACCGGAGTGAACCATCTGGCCTAAAATTTCAATTTCTAAGTCATGCATTATTGTGTTCGCTTTTGCAATTGCTGCATTGATAGGGACGTTGTCTTTTGCTGGGGCGAAATGATATTTTACGACATCTAAGTCCAGTGATTTGGCCATCTGTGTTTTCATGATCCGTTGCCGGATCTCCAGAAAATCCACATCGTTCATTTTGTCGCTAAGCAGCAGCAAATTTTCCCGCTGGATGCTTCCATAGGTATGTAGCTTTTTCCTGACATCTCTTTCAGTACAGCCGGCACGGACCTGGGCAATAACAACGGGGTATATCTTTCTTCCTGACAGAACCATATCGCCAATTTTATATGTCCTGCGAGATCCGTCCATGAAGTAACTAAATCCAGAGTAGGTGCGGTCTTCATTGACAAGATCAATTTTGTGCTTGTATTTGGATTTATCTGTTTCGAACGGCTCGCCAATCTCCTTTATTTCATCACCCTCATCCTGATATGGCTCCTGATAATAGTGATCCAGATCAAGACTTTCATTTTGATAGAGCATAATATTCAATTTCCCGAATATTTCATTAAGAGTAGGCATGCGTTGTCCTCCCAATATATA
>CAYMWT010000137.1:0-6419 GCA_964394055.1 uncultured Oscillospiraceae bacterium | reverse complement strand
CCCTTGGCTCTCCCTCCGGGAGAGCTGGCTCGCAAAGCGAGACTGAGAGGGCCAGTGCAAAGCACTGTGACTGAGAGGGCCATAGGGCTAATCCTGTGGTCTCCCCGCCACCTCCGCCACCCCTTCGGCAAAGGCGGCACAGGCCGCGTCACAGGCGCTTTGGGTTCCCGACAGCAGCCCGCCCCCAAAATTCGTCTCACTGGGAGGCGCGTACAGCTTCCGCAGCTCTACGTCCGCCGCCTTCAACGCGGCGTCCATGGCGTACATCCCCTCCAGGGGCGGGGCAATGAGATAGGCAATGGCCGTCCCCGGGCTGACCCCGGCCTCTCTTGCCAGGAAGGTACCCACGCTGCTTACAGTATGCGCAAGAAAGGGCACTCCATTCACTTCCTGAAACCCAACCCTTGTTAATTCCGCCAGGGCCGCCGCCATGCCGCTGCGCACCGCTCCCGGGGTCTGCCCTGCCAGGATCCCGATGACCTCTCCCGCATAGGGGGTGGAGGCGTTCCCCGCCCCGGCGTAGAAGCTTCTTCCGTAGGCCACCTCCACCTCCGCCGCCTTGGTGGCAGCGTCCAGGGCGATGTAGGTGGCATCGTCACAGTCCGTGGTGATCAGTCCCAGAGAGGGCGCTCCTTCCGGCGCGCCCAACTCCCGGCACAGGGCAGCGCTGGCATTGGCGAGGTACTTCACCGCCAGAACCTTCACCGGGATCATATCGCCGCCTCCTGCTGGAGGGCCACCCCGGACACTTTCCTTTTTAATATGGTTTCAATGAGGCTCGCAATGTGTGCCCCTGCCTCCACCGCAGGGGTGCCCTGGGAATGGATGTTGGACACCACCGTCCGGCTGGATTCGGATACCCCGGTTCTGGGCCTGTAGGTCAGATAGGCGGACATGCTCTTGTCCGTCACCAGCCCCGGCCGCTCTCCCACCAGCATACACACCAGCTCACACCCCGTCACATCCCCGATGGCGTCTCCCGCGCCCACCCGGCAGTACCGGACGAAAATCGGGGTGCCCGGGTCGATGTTCCGGATCTTCAATCCCTCCCGGATGGCCTGCAAGCAGTCCATGGCGTTGGCCGTGATGGCAGCGGAGCTTAGCCCGTCCCCGATCACCAGCTGCACCCTGGGGGTTCCCGGGATGGCCGCCCGGATCTTTCTCTGGTTTTCCTCGTCAAAGCTTCGCCCCAGGTCAGGCCGGGTCAGATACTCGTCCTTGCCGCGGCATTTGGTCTGTACCTCTGCCATGCCGTGGTTTTTTGCGTAATCCTCCGGCACCTGGGAGAAGACCGCGTCCTGGGCGGCGGCGTGATCCGCCCGGAACCGGAGCATGGTCAGCGTCTTATATCTTGGCCCTGCCCGTCCGCAGCCCAGCCGTGCCGGGGTGCGCTCCTTCATCCGCCGGAACTTCTCCCCGTCCTGGGGCTTCTCCACCAGATAGAGCTTCCGTAAGTCCAGCTCTGTCACATCCGGCACAAAGTCCCCGTCCCCGTAGTGGGTCTCCTGCTTCTTCGGTTCCGGGACGGTACCGGGATAGGGCGTGGCCTTTACCGCGGGGGCATCCTCCATCCCGCCTAAGATTTCCGCCACCATGGCGGCAATTTCCTGTTTGTTCATGTTTTTTCTCCTCTTGTTATTGCTGCAAGTATGCCCTCTCCGCCCCAGTGTGCGCACTGGCCCTCTCAGTCACGGCGCTAAAGCACCGTGACAGCTCCCCCGGAGGGGGAGCCAAGAGCATGGTACAAAGATTTTAGAGCGGTAAAGATTTTAGATCACCCACTTGGCTCCCCCTTTGGGGGAGCTGGCACGGCCCATAGGCCGTGACTGAGAGGGCTTCCCGCCATTCACTATTCACTCTTCACTAAGAATTCCTCCCATACACCAGTGTCTTCACCACCACCGGAAAGGCCCCGCCTATAGGCTTTCCGATGTCCAGGTAGCTGCCCTCTCCCGCTTTCACCCGGTCGATGCACAAAACGGATGCTTCCCCGGGCAGCCGAACGGCCAGAGCCTGACCCAGAGCCTTTGCCATGTCCGCTTCCAGACAGATCAGCAGGTTCTCCCTGGTCTCCCGCAAAATCTCCTCTGCCATCTCCACTGTCTCGGCATAGCTGGGCGCGTCCTTCCCCTGCATGGCCAGCACCGCAGGCCCTTCCTGGCCCTCCAGTGCTTCTCCAATCCGGGACAGATCCGTGATCCGCACCACCGGCAGATTTTTCAGAGGCAGGGCCACGTTCTGACAGAACACCGTGCTTCCGGAGAGCTGGGCGCTGTGACAGCCTGCCCCAATCACCGTGGCCCGGATGGTCTCCTTCCCCAGCACATAGTCTCCCTGGCAGAGCCGACCCTCCCGGATGGCCCGTCCCAGGGTCGGCCCGATGTCGCCAAAGGCCAGATCCGGATAGTCCTTCCCGATGCAGTCCGCCACACCCCCGGAAAAGGAGGGGATTACCGGCTCCTTTGGGGGAATCCAGGCTTTTCCCGTCTCCTTTGTGGTCAGCACCTCCAGCAGAGGCGTCACCTCCCGGAGGCCCGCTGCCATTTCCAGAGCCTGGGCCAGGGTCTCCCCGATCTGCCACAGCTTCCCTTCCTCCGCCTGCTCCCCGACCTGCAAGCCGCACAGCTCCTGAAGCACCGGGGACACATAGGTGACGATTCCCTCCCCGGTCAGCTTCAGCAGCCGCCCGCCTACGTTGAGGCAGCCGGTTCTCACGATCTTCCCGTTTTCAATGAGCGCCAGATTGCTGGTGCCGCCGCCGATGTCCATGTGGAGCACCGTTTTCCCCCTGTCCCGGCTGTAGTCCACCGCCCCGGAGCCCTTGGCCGCCAGAACGCTTTCCAGGTCAGGCCCCGCCGTGGCCACCACAAAATCTCCCGCCAGATCCGACATGGCCTCCAGCACCGCCTGGGCGTTTTCCTTCCGGCTGGTCTCTCCCGTGATGATGATGGCTCCCGTGTCCACCTCCTCCCGGGTAATCCCCGCTCTCCGGTATTCCTCCTCCACCATTTCCCGGAGAGCGGCCGCGTCCATCCGATGCTCGCTGATCAGGGGCGTAAAGTGCACCGGACTTTCATAGAGGATCCGTTTTTCCCCGATCTCCAATTCCGGCACCGCGAAGGGCGAGGCCCGGTTCTCCACGCTCAGCTCGGACACGATCATCTGGGTGGAGGTGGTGCCGATGTCCAGGCCCACGCTTTTCAGCTTTTCAGACACGGCCCGTCACCTCTTCCAAGATCCGCCGGATCTGAAAATCCTCCACAACCATGGGGTTCCCCTTGCAGCAGGGATCCGCCAGGGTGGCCTTCACGATCTCCCCGGCGCTACGCCACACCGTCCCCGGGGCCACCCCTGCCTGACACAGGGTCTCCGGCAGGTTCAGCTCCCGGCGAAGACGGATGAGACTGTTTTTCAGATTCCGCACCCCGATGGTATCCGCGCTGCCTCCCATGCCCGCCGCCCGGGCCAGCTCCGCGTATTTTTTCCCGGCAGCGGCGGCGTTGGAGCCGATCACCGCCGGAAGCAATATGGCGTTCAGCCGTCCATGGGGCACATGGAGCAGGCCGCCCATGGCGTGGGCCATGGCGTGACACAGCCCCAACCCTGCCTGGGTAAAGGCCATGCCGGCCATGGTGGCCGCCGTATGCACCTTCAGCCGCACGTCCTTCCGTCCGGCGTAGGAGGCGGGCAAAGCGGCATAGAGGGAGGAAAAGGCCTCCCTGGCCAGCAAATCGGAAAAGGTTCCCGCGTTTTTGGCGGTATAGGCCTCCACCGCGTGGGTGATGGCGTCAAACCCCGTTTCGGCGATCAGCCCCTTGGGCAGCTCCATGAGAAAGTCGCTGTCCAATATGGCAATGTCCGGACGCAGCCGGGGATCGATCAAGGGGTGCTTCACCTTATTGTGGGTGAGGATGGCAAAATCCGTCACCTCCGACCCGGAGCCGGAGGTGGTGGGAATGGCGCATAGGAGATAGCTTCCCTTGGCAAAATAGGCCATGGCCTTTCCCAGATCCATGGCGCTTCCGCCTCCCAGGGCTACCACCAGATCCGGGCCAAAGGCCCGGAGGGCCGCCGTGCCCTCCGCCGCCAGCTCCACGGAGGGATCCGGGGCCACCTGATCAAAAATGGTCACCTCGGGGGCCTTACTCAGCTCTGCCACCCGGCTTGCCATGCCGTTTTTCGCAAAATAGGGATCCGTCACCAGAAACAGCCGCTTGGCCCCAAGCTCCCCCAGGGATGCCGCCGCTCCCGGCCCGGACAGGATCCTCGTTTTCATGGAAAATTCTTCCATTTCACCACCGCCTTACGCTTTTCTCTTGATGCTAGTATTTCCCGGAGATGTGATTTCATGTGTGTTTTTTAATGAATACGGGAGAAGGTGGGAAAGCCCCCACATTGGATGTTTACAAATGGTAACAATTGTGGTAGAATGTTAAAAATCTGATCTTTTGTGAGTTGATCACCGTGACTACCTATAATACCTATGTCAATATCGATCTGGATGCCATTTCCCGGAACCTGGAGGCCGTCCGCCGTAAGGCCGGCGTGGACGTGATGGCCATTGTCAAGGCCGACGCCTACGGCCATGGTGCCGTGCCCATTGCCCAGCTGCTGGAGCCGCAATGCGCCATGTTTGGGGTCAGCTCCATCCAGGAGGCCCTGGAGCTTCGTCGGGCCGGACTGTATAAGCCCATTCTGGTTCTGGGCCACACCCCTGTGGACGCCTATGAGATTGCGGTTTCCCAGAGCATCCGCCCTGCCATCTTCCGCAAGGAGGACGGACTGGCCCTGTCCCGGGCCGCCCGGAAGCTGGGCATCACCGCTCCCTTCCACTTTGCCGTGGATACGGGTATGAGCCGCATCGGCTTTCAGGTGACGGAGGCGGAGGCGGATGTCTGCGCCCAGATCGCCGCCCTGCCAGGGCTGCAAGCCGAGGGCCTTTTCAGCCACTTCGCCACCGCCGACAGCGCCGACCTCCAAAGAACCCATCGTCAGGCAGCGTTGTTCCGGCGCTTTGACGAAATGCTGAAGGAGCGTGGGGTGAACATCCCCATTCGCCACCTGAATAACTCCGCCGGAATCATGAACTTCGGCGGCCAGTACGAAATGGTGCGCTCCGGCATTGTCACCTACGGCCTGTACCCCAGTAACGAGGTTGACCGAAATGCCCTGCCCCTGACCCCGGCCCTCAGCTGGTACAGCCATGTGACCCATGTGAAGGTTTTACCGCCCGGACGGGAGATCAGCTACGGGGCTACCTTCGTTACCACCCGGGAAACGGTGGTCGCCACCATCCCCGCAGGCTACGCCGACGGCTACTGCCGCAGCCTGTCAAACCGCTTCCACGTTCTGATCAACGGGAGGAAGGCCCCCATCCTGGGCCGGATCTGCATGGATCAGCTGATGGTGGACGTGACGGACATTCCGGGCGTGGTGCCGGGAGCAAAAGTTACCCTCATCGGCGCCGATGGGGCCGAAACCATCACCATGGAGGAAATCTCCGCCCAGGCGGGCAGCTTCTCCTATGAATTCGCCTGCGGCATCAGCCGCCGGGTACCCCGCAATTACATACTGGGCGGTCAGGTCGTCCGCCATGTGGACTATCTGCTGTAGCAGACCCCTTCGAAACCATCTTTAGGAGGTATCTCACTTATGTCCCCCAAGAAAAAATCCGGTCATTCCGGCCTGATCGCCGTTCTCATTACCCTGATCGTCATTATGATCGCCGCCACGGCCCTGCTGATCTACCTCAGCATCGGCCTGGTGAACAAAACGCCCCAGTCCCCGAACAATGCTTCTGTCATCACCCTGCCCACGGCTGCCTCCAGCGCCACCGCTCCCGTGCCGGAGACTACCCTGCCCCCGGAGACCACCCTGCCTCCCGAGCCGGAGCATGTTGTCTCCACTGCTACCGTGCTCTCCACCGGCGACCTGCTGATGCACAAGCCCGTTATCGACAAAAACGCCAATGGGGACGGCACCTATGACTTTTCCCCGATCTTCAAATACTGCACGGATTATGTAAACCAGGCAGACTACGCCCTGGCCAACCTGGAAACCACCCTGGCCGGTACCGCCAAGCCCTACCAGGGCAACCCCTTCTTCAACTGCCCCGACGAGATCGTCGCCGCCTGCAAAGATGCTGGCTTTGACATGCTCCTCACCGCCAACAACCACGCCTTTGACACGGGCTTTGACGGCTACGTCCGCACCCTGGACGTGACCCGGGAGGCGGGTCTGGAAACCCTGGGCACCATGAAAGACGGCACCGAGCCGAAATACACCATCCAGGAGGTCAACGGCATCCGCATCGGCATGATCTGCTACACCTATGAGACCACCGACGGCTCTACCAATCGTCCCGCCCTCAACGGCAACCCCATGTACAACGCCACCTATGAGAACATCAACTGCTATCG
>CAYMWT010000136.1:0-6464 GCA_964394055.1 uncultured Oscillospiraceae bacterium | reverse complement strand
TGAACCCTCTGAAAACCATTGGCAAGCAGCTTCAGGAGGCGGTGGAGCTTCACCAGAATCTCCATGGCATTGCCGCGAAAAAGGCGGTATTGGAGGTTCTCTCCGATGTGGGCATCGACGACCCGGAGCGGCGGTACAGGCAGTACCCCCACGAGTTCTCCGGCGGTATGCGTCAGCGGGTGGTCATTGCCATTGCCATCGCCTGTCGTCCCAAAATTCTCATCTGCGACGAGCCTACCACCGCTCTGGATGTGACCATTCAGGCCCAGATTCTGGAGCTGATCAAGGCCATGCAGAAAAAGTATAACCTGACCACCATTTACATCACCCACGACCTGGGTGTGGTTGCCAATGTGGCCGACCGGATCGCCGTTATGTATGCCGGTGACATCATCGAGGTAGGCCGCTGTGAGGAGGTCTTTTACGATCCCAAGCATCCCTACACCTGGGCCCTTCTCAGCAGTCTGCCCCAGCTGGGTGTGAAGGGTGAGGATCTGTACGCCATCCAGGGCACCCCTCCCAACCTGTTCTACGAGGTTCACGGAGACGCCTTTGCCCCCCGGAATCCCAAGGCGCTGAAAATCGATTTTGTGGAAAAGCCTCCCTTCTTTGAGGTTTCTCCCACCCACAAGGCCCGCACCTGGCTCCTGGATCCCAGGGCGCCCAAGGTGGAGCCGCCGGAGCACATCCGGGCTCTCCGTGAGAAAGGAGTGAAGCTCCATGTCTGAACGAAAAAAACTGGTGGAGGTAGAGGATCTGACCGTCCAGTTCGGCTCCAGACGCCATCCCTTTACCGCTGTGGACAAGGTGTCCTTCCACATCTTCCAGGGGGAAACCTTCGGTCTGGTTGGGGAATCCGGCTCCGGCAAGACCACCATTGGCCGGGCCATCATCCGCATCCATCCCACCACCGGCGGCAGGATTTTCTTTGACGGCAAGCAGATCAACGGCAGGATCTCCCGGGAGCTTGACCAGGAGGTCACCCGCAGGATTCAGATGATCTTCCAGGATCCCATGTCCTCCCTGAATGAGCGGGCCAAGGTGGACTATATCGTCAGCGAAGGCCTGTATGCCAGCGGCCATCCCCATCTATCCGCCGGGGAGCGGCAGGAGAAGGTGGCAAAGGCTCTGTCCGCCGTAGGCCTGCTCCCGGAGTTTGCCAGCCGGTTCCCTCATGAGTTCTCCGGCGGCCAGCGGCAGCGCATCGGCATTGCCCGCTCTCTCGTCATGGAGCCTGACTTCATCATTGCCGACGAGCCAATCTCCGCCCTGGACGTATCCATCCGTGCCCAGGTGCTGAACCTGCTAAGCCAGCTTCAGCGGGAGCGGAACCTGACCTATCTGTTCATCGCCCATGACCTTTCCGTGGTACGGTTCATCTGCAACCGAATTGCCGTTATTCACAAGGGCAAGATCGTGGAGCTGGCGGACAGCGAGGAGCTGTTCCTCCATCCCCTCCACCCCTATACCCGTGCCCTGCTGTCCGCCATTCCCCAGCCCGACCCCATTGCCGAGCGAAACAAGCAGCTGCTGGTCTATGATCCCGCCTGCCACCACTACAGTGCGGAAAATCCCGCCAAATGGCAGGAGATCCTCCCCGGTCACTTCATTCTGGCCAGTGACGAGGAAATGGCCCAATATCAGAAACAGCTTTGAGAGGTGCCTGTATGATCACACCAAAGCCTCTTTTCCCCGGCGCCCGGGTGGCGCTGCTTGCCCCTGCCTCCGCTGTGCCGGAGGCAAAGCTGGCTCCCGCTCTGGAGCTGGTACGTTCCCTTGGTATGGAGCCTGTGCCCTATCCCTCCTGTTACTTTGGAAATCGGGACGGCTACTTTGCCGCTTCCGATGCCCAGCGGGCGAAGGATCTAAACGATGCCTTTGCCGACCCAAAAATCGACGGCATCTGGTGCATCCGGGGCGGCTACGGCGCCCACCGCTTGCAGCCCCTGCTGGATGTGGAAACCATCCGTCAAAACCCCAAGTGGTTCGGCGGCTATTCCGATATCACTGCCCTGCACACCTTCCTGAATCAGCAGTGCAACCTGGAAACCTACCACTGCACCATGCCCTCCACCGAGCCAAAGCCCAATGAATACACCCTTTCCTGGCTGAAAAAAGCCCTGTTCGGTGATCTAACCGGTACGCTCACCTACCCCATGGGTCATTCCGTGACCAGTCTGGTACCCGGCGCTTCCTCCGGAACCCTGTGCGGCGGCAACCTGAGCCTGATCGTCGCCTCCATTGGCACCCCCTGGGAGCTGGACTGCAAGGGAAAGATTCTCTTCCTGGAGGACATCGGGGAGAAAACCTACCGCATTGACAGTATGCTCACCCAGCTGCGCAACGCCGGGAAGCTCCGGGACTGCGCCGGGATCCTCCTGGGGGCCTGGACGGACTGTGAGCCGGAGATTCCGGAGCGCACCCTGAGCCTGGAGGAAATCTTCCGTCAGCTCATCGTCCCCGCCGGGAAGCCTACCATCATGGGTCTGCCCTGCGGTCACTGTGAAACCACCCTGGCCCTGCCTCTGGGCAGGACGGTCACCATGAACGGCACCACCGTCACCATGGGAGAGGAGGCCCAGGTATGAACATCAACCAATGGCTGAAGGACACCCTGGACGCCTTTCCCGCCAAAACCGCCCTATACTGGGTGGACCTCGCCACCGGGGAGCCCCTGGCCGCCATTCGGGAAAATACGAAGGTGGTCTCCGCCTCTACCATCAAGCTTCCGGTGCTGTGCTGCGCCCTCCAAGAGGTGCTGGACGGGGACTACTCCCTACAGCAGTTCGTCCCCATTGGGCAGAGTGACTACTGCGACGACACCTCCGTATTCGAGCCGGAGTACCGGCAGGATGGAGCCACCCTTTGGGAAATGCTGTACTGGATGATCGTGGAAAGCGACAATACCGCTACCAACGCCGTTCTCTCCCTGCTTACCTTTGACCGGATCAACGCCTACTGCGCCTCCCTGGGCCTGACCCAAACCAGCGCCCATCGGAAAATGCTGGACTTTGAAGCCGTGAAGGCAGGCCGGAACAACTACACCTCTCCCGTGGATCAATACCGGGTATACAAGCTGCTCTATGATGGGGCTATCCTCACCCCGGAGCTGCGGGATGTGGCCTTTGATTTTCTCAGCCGGGTGCGGCATATGGAAAGCCTTCAGCGCTATCTCCCCGATGCCGTCACCGTGATGCACAAGCCCGGCGGACTGGATCACCTGAATCACGACGCCGGTATCTTCCTGGTGGAGGGCAAGCCCTACTACCTGGGCGTCTTCACCTGGGACGGCCCGGCTCTGGACGGAGAGCCACAACAGTGCCGCCTCATCGGCAAGCTCAGCCGTGCCGTCTATGACTACACCGTAAAGGGGGTCACACCGTGAAAGCCATCGTCATTTCCTCCGTCTGTCCCCTTCTGGCCCAGCCCACCCGGGCCTCTACCCTGGTGGATGAGTCCCTGTACGGCATGGTGGTAGAGATTTTGGAGGCACCTGTCCCCGGCTGGTACCGGGTACGCACCCATTACCGGTATGAGGGCTTTGTCTCCGGCGAAAATCTGCTTCCGGACGACCATGCCGCAGCCCGCTGGGAGGCGCTCCAAAAGAAAATCGTCTACCATAAGAACACCTGCGACGTGCTCTCCGCCCCCAAGGTTCAGGGTTATTTCCTGAAATCCATCCCCAGAGGCGGCCTCATTTCTCCCGTGGGAGAACCGGAAAGGGGCTGGCAAAAGGTTATTCTGGCCGATGGTCAGGAAGGGTATATGCCCGACGCCATTCTGGCCCCCTATTACACCGCTCCCCTTTCTCAGGACGAGGGTATCCTCCGCCAGGCTCTGGTGGAAGCTGCCATGAGCTACGCCGGAACCCACTACCGCTGGGGCGGCAAATCCCCCTTGGGCATTGACTGCTCCGGTCTGGTATCCATGGCCTATATGCTCTGCGGTATCCTAATCTACCGGGACGCGGATATCCGGGAGGGCTTTCCCATCCATAAGATCGAGCTACAGGACGTGAAGCCCGGCGATCTGCTGTTCTTCCCCGGCCATGTGGCCATGTACATCGGCGGCGGCCGCTACTGCCACAGCACCGGAAAAAACGGAGACAACGGCTTTGCTGTCAACAGCCTCATTCCCTCCCATCCGGACTACCGGGAGGACTTACAAAACCGCATCACCCAGGTTGGCTCTTACTTCTAAACAGAAAGGATTATGGCTATGAAAGTATTTTTAAGCGCCGATATGGAGGGCACCTGCGGCGTGGTCTCCTGGCCGGAGACCGAGCGTGCCACTCCCATGGACTACACTCCCATCCAGAAGCAGATGACCCGGGAGGTGGCCGCCGCCTGTAAGGGCGCTCTGGCTGCCGGCGCCTCCGAGGTTTTCGTCAAGGACTCCCACGACTCCGCCCGGAACCTAGATCCCGCCGGACTGCCCCGGAACACCCGGCTCAACCGTTCCTGGTCCGGGGATCCCCTAAGCATGATGAGCGGTCTGAATCAGGAGCATTTCGATGCCGTGTTCTTCACCGGCTACCACGCCTGGGCGGGCTGCCCGGGGAATCCCCTGAGCCACACCATGAACGGCCGGAACAACCACGTCTACCTCAACGGCACTCTGTGCAGCGAGTTCCTGATCAATTCCTATACCGCCGGCTACTATGGGGTTCCTGTGGCGCTGGTCACCGGCGATCAGGCCCTGTGCGACTTTGCCAAAGAGCTGATCCCCGCCATCACTACCGTGCCTGTGAATGTAGGCCGTGGCGGCGGCTCCACCTCCATCCATCCCGATGAGGCTGTGGAGCGGATCGAGGCCGCGGCCAGGGTAGCCGTCACTAAGGCCGCTCAGTGCCAGGTTCCCATGCCCGACCACTTCCATATGGAGATCGATTTCTTCAAGCACCATGTGGCCTATGGCAAGAGCTTCTACCCCGGCGCTGTGCTGAAGGATGACAAATTCGTCTGCTTCGACAGCGACGACTGGTTCGAAATGCTCCGGTTCTGCCATTTTGTCCTCAGCGACGCGTAATTTTTGACACTGAGAAGCCCTCAATGCGGATTCGCATTGAGGGCTTTCGATTGTCTAAAAAATTGCCTCGCAGAGTTCGCCGCCGCAGCGGCGAAAAAGATAGGATCATGTTTTGCCGCGACATGTGCGTGGCAAAACATACCTCTCAGGCTGCGTGTGTGCGAGTTGTGCGCCTTTCGGCGCACAAGGAGTGCGCTAAGCAGACTGCCACCCCTTCCGTCGAAAAGCCCCAAAGGGGATTTTCGACGGTTTGAAGCCCCCAATGCAGTTAAGCATTGGGGGCTTCCTGTGAAAGAGATTGGAGAGAAGAGAGGAGAAAAAAGATCTGAGAGGTAAGGAGCGGTCACTCATTACATCTGACCTTCTGGTTATAGAATAAAATGGGATTTTGAACGGCAAATAACCAAATTATAAACAAATTGAAACAAAACACAGCTTTTTGTCATTTTATACGGAAACCCCCGGCGCCATTATGACACCGGGGGTTCCGCAAAGAAATTGGAAAGAAGAGAGGTAGAAAAGAGGATCTAGGTCGCTGAAAGGAAGTGGCTCACGGCTTCCACAACCTTTCTGTTTATAAGATACTTTTTGATTTTGAACGTCCAATAACGGAATTGAAAACAAAATTCGACGATTTTATGAACGTTTTTCGGCTACCATGGCAGCGTCGATCCGATCCAGCAGCAGCCCCCTGGCATAGAACATGGTTTCATATCGGATGTACATGGTGGCGTTCTCGTCCCAGAGAAAGCGGAGGTTCGGCGGGAATTCCTCGTCCCCCAGCCACAGCTGGACGCCGATCTCCAGACCGTCGAACAGCTCGATGGCATAGGCCACGTCGCCGCTGTCCAGAGGCCTCCCTCCCAGGGATAGGCAGGCGGTTCGGAAGGCATCCAGGTTCTCCTGGAACTTCTCCGCCCAGGGGTCTCTGGCATCCTCCAAAAGGTTCTGGTGGAACATGAGGCCGAAGGAGGTCATGTTCTTCCAGCGGCCAGATAAATACCGATTCTCCCGGCTGTCGCACAGCATGTCATACAGAGTCAGCACTTCATTGAAGGTGTTGGCGTCGGCCCAGCCGCTGCCCTCCTGCCGTTCCAGATCCCCGGTGGCGCGGTGGATCCGGTAGAGAGTGTGGAGCATGGTGGTATAGAGATAGGTTTCGTCAAAGGAAAGGCGGAACTTCCGGATCAGGGCGTCCTGGTCGTAGGTGAGAAACAGATTTTTTGCCTGTTGGGCTTGAACAAGATAGTTGTTGGTGCGCTCCATGGTGCCTCCTAAAGCAGCCCCGTGTCCAAAGCTTCGGACACGGGGTGTTTTTTAAATTGTCTCCTTGAGCAGATCCGCAAGGGTGATCCCCTCGAAAAAGTCGTTGATCATTTTGTCCAGCTTGTCCCACATGGGCTTGGCCTCGCAGCACTCGGTGCGGGAGCAGGCGG
>CAYMWT010000135.1:0-6515 GCA_964394055.1 uncultured Oscillospiraceae bacterium | reverse complement strand
GGAGAATATCCTTCAGCAGCACATGATAACGGCTGCCCCGCTGCTTTTCGCAGTCTTCGGGGGAGATGTAGATATAACCCATGGACTCAAGAAGTTCAATGGCAGGTTTCTGGCTGACATTGACTTCTAAATAGGCGTTTTTATCCATGAGAAGGCCTCCTTTCGGGGTGATTCATAAAGCACACATAGCGGGGCGGGAATCCCGCCTCGCTGTCTGCTGACTTATTTTTCTTTGCGAACACCTTTGAAAGGCGTTCCATCTTTCTTGCCATCCATGAACCTACCGGTATTTGTATCGCGTTTGATCCAAATTTGTGTTTTTGGATTGTAGGTTTGAGAGCGGTCTCTTACCGCTCCGTTTCTGTGGCCGTCGCCTTTCGGGGGATTTGTTGCCATAATTTCACCTTCCTTCGGTCAATCTCGTTGAAGCTACTGCTATAGCAAACAAATCATTGATATTATCAGCTTTATCAATCGCTTGTTTTATAAGTTCTTTTTCAAGATCGGTCAAAGGACGATTGCCGTTATCAACAAGCCATTTGCACAGAAATTTTATTTCTTTTTCATTCATATATTTACCCTCACAATTCCCGTCAGCAGAAGCTGCATCAGGGCTTTTTTCTTTTTCTTTTCTTGTTTTAAATCCTGCTGGAGCAAGTCAATTTCCTTATCCATAGAAGATAAAACTGCAGAAATAGCTTGCCAGTCAAAAGCTGCTGCATTAGATACTTTTTCTGCCGCTGTTTTTCCACAAGAAGTTTCTCTTTCACTTCAATAACTCGATCTTGAGCATCGATAATTTCAGCGATCTTTTTCTGCTCCCGAACCGAAGGTAGTACACAGCAAATTGGCGTAGGCGAAAGTCAGTTACGCCGTAGGACTGCTGATGAATGGTTTGCACCAATCGATTTGTTTTCACATAATGATCCATAAAAAGTGGATCTACTATGTCATTCGGCTTTGCGACAATATATGCAGGGCTGACCATTCCCTCTGTGCGCACAGTGCCGATTGCTCCCTGCCATGCACGCATCATATTAAAAACCAAGTCACCAGTTGCTGCTCTTTTATATTGGGACTTGTCCTCAATACGCTTGACCTTTTTGGGCAGATCTTTTTCGTCCACCTCTCCGTCAGATACCCCGGAATGAATTGAAACCATAAGAAGCGGTAGGCTTTCATTGCCTGGTTCTTTTCTCTCGGTATAAATATCGCCCAGAGTAACCTCGCGCCATTCTTCTGGGTATATTCCAGCCTTAGTCCGCTTATACCCTTCCGGTACAATTCCGCACCGAATTTGGTCGAGCCGGTGTTTAATTGCTTCGTTCATTTCTTCACCTGCTAACTAGAACTGTTACGATTGGTCAGGCGACTGCGGCAAGCATAGAAATAATAGCAATAACCATCATCCATGCATTAAACTTACGACTGCGCTTCAATTCTTTTTGTGCTTCTTCGTTGGCCTCTATCTGAGAATCGTACATCTCTTTGAGCTTCTTGTAGTTTTCGGAAAGCAGCTCATTTTGCTCACGCAAAGCTTCGAGCTGGCTTTGCATCAACTCTTTCTGAGCTATGTCCGCTTCGGCACCAGCTGCTAATTTTGCCCGATATGCTGCTTCTCTTTGATTTTTTTGTCCATTAAACGAGATATTTCTTCAAGCTGCCTTGCAGAGTTTGCAACAATATCATTATTCACAGTTCGTTCTCCCTTATTTGTTTATCTTTTTAACGCTGTCATTCAACGCATCCACATCCGCACTCTCAATTATTTTACGGTGAGCGTCGTACTTTTCATATTCCGCAACAGCCAAAGCCTCTGCGACTTCGCGCCGAACCTTCCCGGGGTTCTGCAAAACTTCCCGGCCGTTAAACTGCAAAAACTGGTTCAGCTTCTCCTCCCAGTCTGCCATGTGCATTTCATGGTGCTGCTTGGCCTGTAATTCCGCATAATCCAGGTACATATTGACGATCAGGTTCAACGTGCTGATTTCCTCCTGGGTCATGTAATTCTTTGCCACAGTCACGTCCGTCTTGCGAACTTTTGCTCCCTTGAATGCGGTTAAACCCATATTATCCTTGCTGGCATCTGCCCGGGCCGCGATCAGCTCCGGCGCAGTGTGCCCCGTCGCTGCATACTCCAGCTTGTTCTGCACTGTTTTAAAGAACAGCTGCGCTGCATTGCTTTGACTATCATAGTCCACCGACAGGGAGAAGATGTCCTTCACCTTCTGGTAAACCCGCTTTTCACTGGCACGAATGTCCCGAATCCGTTCCAGCAATTCGTCGAAGTAATCCGCGCCAAATTCCTTTGGATTGCGCAGGCGTTCGTCATTGAGGACGAAGCCTTTTTTCATATACTCCGTTAAAACCCTGCTGGCCCATCTGCGGAAATGGATACCAACATTGCTGCGTACCCGGTAGCCAACGGCAAGGATCATATCAAGGTTATAATAATCCAATTCTCTGGCTACCTGTCGGCTACCCTCTGTTTGAACTGTTCGGAATTTCCGAACAGTTGCGCTTTCATCCAGTTCACCATCTTCAGAGATGTTCCGAATGTGCTCGCTGATAGATGACTTTGCCACCTGGTACAGCTCACACATGGATTTTTGTGTCATCCAAATTGTATCTTCCGTGAAGAAGACATCAACCTTTGTGTCACCTTTTTCGTTCTGATAGATTAAAATTTTCCCGGTATTGGCCAGTTCCTGACTCATAAGCCCAGTTCCTCCAAGTATTTTGCCATCTGTGCCTGCACCTGTGCCAACTCTGCTTCGATGTTCTCAATGTTCTGCTTCACTTCGTCAATATCCACCAATTCTTCCTCTTCAAAGGTGTCCACATACCGGGGGATATTCAGATTAAAGTCGTTTTCCCGAATCTCATCAAAAGAGGCTATGTGGCAGTATTTATCCACATCCAACCTGCCCTCATAGGTATTAACGATTTTTGCAATGTCAATGGGACGGAGGATGTTCTGATTTTTGCCTTTTTCGTAATTGCCCTCGCCAGACGCATCGATGAACACCACATCCCGACGGCTACGATTCTTTTTGAAGATCAAAATACACGCAGGAATACCGGTGCCATAGAACAGGTTCGCCGGCAGGCCAATTACCGCATCCAGCAGATTCATCTCCACAAGCTGGCGGCGGATTTTGCCTTCGCTGGCACTGCGGAACAGCACTCCATGCGGCAGTACCACTGCCATTCTGCCATTGTTGCCATCCAGGCTCTTCAGCATATGCAGCACAAAGGCATAGTCTCCTTTGGAGCTGGGGGGAACGCCGATATCAAAACGTTTATAAGGGTCCATGGATGCCGCCATTTTCTCTTGCTTTTTCCCTTTGGCATCCAAGCTGGCATTCGCAAGGAAACCGCTGTCCCACTTATCTAAGCTGAAGGGTGGATTTGCGACCACAACCTGAAAACGCATAAGTTGGTCGTTCTCAAGGTTCTGGGGATTGGACAGGGTATCCCCCTGCCAGATTCGGGCATCATCCACACCGTGCAGGAACATATTCATGGTACACAGCGCCCAGGTTTGTGCGTTCAGCTCCTGACCGTAAATCGCCACCTTGCCGTTGGGCACTTTTTTATATGCCTTCAGCAGCAGGCCGCCACTGCCACAGGTTGGATCATAAATGCGGTCATTCTCATGGGGCTTTACCAGAGATGCAACCAATTCGGATACAGGGCTGGGTGTAAAGAACTCGCCGCCCTTTTTTCCGGCATCAGAGGCAAAGTTGGCAATCATATATTCATAAGCATCCCCAATAATGTCCCCAGATCCCAACTGGCTCGGCCGCAGATCCAGGTCATGAAAATCCTCCAGGAGGTTTCGAAGGGTCGCATTTTTTTCCTTTACATCACCAAAATCCACCTGGGAATTAAAATCAATGGCCCGGAATACATTGCGGAGCTTTCCGCTGTTGTGCTCTTCAATATGGGACAGGGCAACATTGATTTTCTGACCAATTTCGCTACTATTTCGTTCACTATAAAGGAAATCAAAGGTGGATTCCTTATCTATCGAGAACCTCTCACGGCTCATGGCCCGTTCCACGCGGCGCTCATCACCGTCATACTGAACCAGGTAGTTTTCACGTTTTTCCCTGGTGACATCACTCAGATACTTTACAAAAAGCATGGACAGAATGTAGTCTTTATAACGGGAGCTGTCAATCTTACCCCGGAAGCTGTCGCAGGCCTTCCACAGGACTCTTTCAATATCGGCACGTGTTGTCATTTTGGTTACCTCTCTTCATGTCAGTGAATACTTGGTTCATCATAAAATCATTGTACTTTTCTTTTTCAGATGCCAATTCTGTCAAAAGATGAATCTCCTGACGAGCCAGCCGATTTAGCTCCGCAAGCGTCCTTTGATGTGGGAGGGGAATCTCGTCCACCTCGAAGTCAGCAAAAAAGCGAGGCTTGATTGTGCCCAGCACAGTGCCCATTGCGCTCTCCGAGATCTGCCTCTTTACCGGCTGGGAGTTAATCAGCCAGACCAGGTACTCTGGAAGCAGGATGCTTTTCTTTGCTCGCGCTACCACAAAACTCGACGGAATTACATAGCCTTCCAGCCCATCTGTAATCAGTACCGCTGTATACGGAGCAGTCAGCCGGATTACAACGTCGCCGGAATGTGTCAGGTATTCCGGATTCAATGATTCTGCCGCATCAAACGTTTCGCAAAGGGAGGTATCAACAAATCCGCTGGGATGAATACATTTTAGGTTCAGCAGGGGGTAGCGGCGTATTACTTCTTCCCTTGCCTGTTTTCTCCCAAGAACCAGCCCACTGCGGACCGATGCCATTTCTCCTAGTTTCATTTGCATTTCTCCATGTCTAGGGCAAAATTTAACAAACATCTATTAAACGATAAGCTCTTCCGAGCGCTAATTGCATTCTACATCATAATTCTCCATTTGTCAATCCTTTCCCATGTCATGGGGCAAATTTAACAATCCGTGGAGTTTGAGACTACACAATTTTCCTGCTAATTATTAGAACAATTATTAGCAAGAATCGTAAGAAAAGGAAATGTTAGAAGAACGCAAAATAGTCACACGCCATTGGAATGGCGACCTGCAGCTATTCATTCCATACCGGTAAGTCCCCCGGAATGCAAAAGCTTATTGAAAATTTCCTGCCAAATGGCATGAAATTTTCAATAGATATGGTGATGGGCAATCCAGGTGTACATATAATTTTATAAAAATGTATTTTCTGTACACATTAACTCGAATAAAAGCGCAAGTAGATTAGTTTCATCCATTATTTACGCCAAGCCATTGAAAAGTATCTTGAGAAATCAAATAAGTTTTCAATATATCCCTTGATTTTCTCCCTCACTTAGGGTATAATCTCGTTGAGAAGTAGCATGATAAATCAAGTAAGTTTTCAATGAGGTGTGGCTATGGAAATCAAACGGGATCGTTATTTGAATCAAATCATTTCCTATATGTGGGACGGGCAGGTGAAGGTCATTACCGGCATCCGGCGCTGTGGAAAGTCCTACCTGCTCTTTGAACTGTTCCGCAAGCATCTGCTGGAACAGGGTGTAAAACGTGAGAATATCATTACCATCGCCCTGGATTTAGTTAAGGATGTCCAGTACCGTGACCCTCTGGCGCTGGCAGAATATGTCCGCAGTCGTGTAGAGGGCTCTACCGAACAGTTTTACCTCTTTGTGGACGAAATTCAGATGTCCGACGAAGTGGCAAACCCATACAACTCAGCCGGTAAGAAAATCACCTTTTACGATGCCCTCAACGATCTGAAGTCCCTCCATAATCTGGACGTGTATGTTACCGGCAGCAATTCCAAGATGCTGTCCAATGATATTCTCACCGAGTTCCGGGGGCGGAGTGATGAAATCCATGTTCATCCCCTGAGCTTCGGGGAATATTACAGTGCCGTGGGCGGTGACAAGCAGGAGGCGTTTGATAACTACGCCTTCTTCGGCGGTATGCCTCTGGTGCTGTCACGGCCTACGGACGAAGCTAAGATGCAGTATTTGAAAACTCTTTTTTCCGAAGTTTATCTTAAGGACATTGTAGAGCGGAAGAAAATCAAGTATGAGGATGTTCTGTCCGATATTCTGGATCTGCTGTGTTCTTCCATCGGCTCTTTGACGAATCCTACCAATGTAGCCAATACCCTGAACACCCGCCAGAAGCGCAGTGGCGAAAATGCTGTTGCCAACAACACCGTAAAGGCGTACATGAACCATCTGGCAGACGCTTTTCTTTTCAGCGAGTGCAAGCGGTGGGACGTGAAGGGCAAGAGCTATTTCGACTACCCCAACAAATACTACTGTGAGGACATTGGCCTGCGGAACGCCCGTATAGGGTTCCGACAGCAAGAGATGACCCATATCATGGAAAATATTATCTACAACGAACTGGTAATTCGGGGCTGCGCTGTGGATATTGGCATTGTCTACGGCAACGGTAAGAATGAGAAAGGCCGCACCGTTCCTGTGCCCAGAGAAATCGACTTCATCGCAA
>CAYMWT010000134.1:0-6533 GCA_964394055.1 uncultured Oscillospiraceae bacterium | reverse complement strand
AAATGCTGGGCGCCACCACCCGGGAGGAATACCGGAAGTATATTGAAAAGGATGCTGCCCTGGAGCGCCGGTTTCGTCCGGTATCGGTGGAGGAGCCTTCGGAGGAAGGGGCACTGGCCATTCTCCGGGCACTGAAGCCCGGGCTGGAACGGCATCACCATATGCGGATCTCTGAGGACGCCTTAAAGGAAGCGGTGCGGCTGTCCGTTCGGTATTTGCCGGATCTGTACCTCCCGGATAAGGCCATCGATCTGCTGGACGAGGGAGCCGCCCGGGCACGGATGGAGGAGATGAATTCCGGCCGGGGCGGCGCAGCCCGGAAGGAGCTTGAGCAGGAGCTGCAAGGGGCCGTCCGGGAGCGGAACTTTGAAAAGGCGGCGGAGCTGCGGGATCAGATGCAGCATCTTCAGAAGCCCAATGAGGGAAGACGCAGCCGGTGCGTCACCGGGGGAGACATTGCCTGGGTGGTCTCCAACCGCACGGGAATTCCTCTGGGACGACTGAACTCGGGAGAGCGGGAGCGGCTTCTCAATCTGGAAGAGCTGCTGCGGCGTCAGGTGGTTGGGCAGGACAAAGCGGTGTCCGCGGTGGCGGAGGCGGTGCGCCGGGGCTACAGCGGCATACGGGACGGTTCCCGGCCCATTGCCAGCCTCCTGTTCACCGGTCCTACGGGTGTGGGAAAGACGGAGCTGTGCCGGATACTGGCCCAGGAGGTCTATGGAAGCAAGGATGCCATGATCCGGCTGGATATGACGGAGTATATGGAAAAGCAGTCCGTATCCCGGCTGATCGGCGCGCCTCCCGGCTATGTGGGCTACGACGAGGGCGGTAAGCTGACAGAGGCAGTGCGCCGCCGTCCCTACTGCCTGGTGCTGCTGGATGAACTGGAAAAGGCCCATCCGGACGTGCTGGGGGTATTGCTGCAAATCATGGAGGAGGGCACCCTTACCGATTCCACCGGCAGACATGTGAGCTTTAAAAACGCCATTGTGGTCATGACCTCCAACATCGGCGGCCAGATCCGGGGAGAGGGCCTGGGCTTCTGCGCCCCAGGAAAGTCGTCGGAGCTGGGAGAGGCTGTCCGCCAGGCCTTTACCCCGGAATTCCTGGGCCGGATCGATCAGATCGTAACCTTTGAGCCGCTGAATGAATCCGCCATGGAGGCCATCACCCGGAAATATCTGAGCCTGCTTCAGGAACGCGCCCAGAGCATCGGCACCCAGCTCCAATATCCTCAGGAGATCATTCCTTTCTTATTGAGAAAATGCCCCGGCAGGGATGGAGCCAGACAGCTTCGCCGGCTGGTGCAGACGGAGGTGGAAGGCCCTCTTGCCAGCTTCCTGCTGCGCTGTTCCCGAAAGCCGGGAAAGATCAAGCTGGAAATGAAGCAGGGCGAGATTTCCTTTTGCACCTGATATAGCAGAACGCTTGTTCGAAATAATGGATTTTTTTCGGTATAAACGGAAAAATCACGAGAAAAAGATTGCATTTTTTCACAGAAGGTAGTATACTGTCTCTAAATGGAGCAAAGTGGTAGCTTTGTGGAGGAAAAGGGAGAAGGTGAGGACATGATCGGCAAGTATCCGGCGAAGCTGGACGAGAAGAATCGGCTTTTCGTACCGTCGAAGCTGCGGGGAGAATTGGGGGAGACCTTTTTCGT
This sequence comes from uncultured Oscillospiraceae bacterium, assembly GCA_964394055.1. Classification (GTDB taxonomy): domain Bacteria; phylum Bacillota; class Clostridia; order Oscillospirales; family Oscillospiraceae; genus Faecousia. Next base: position 4,873 of record CAYMWT010000134.1, on the reverse strand, counting down.
GACCCTGGGTGTGAACTGCGGTCATCGCTGCCTCACCGTGTACACTGCCGAGGAATGGCAGCGGCTCTCCGATAACTTCAATGCCCTGAGCATTTCCCAGAGAGCAGGGGCTACCAGCCTGATTTTTATGAACGCCGCCGAGTGCACGCCGGATAAGCAGTTCCGGTTCAGCCTGACGCCCTTCCTGCAGCAATACGCGGGCATCGGCAAGGAGGTCATGATCGTAGGCCGGGCAGGTCAGGCGGAGATCTGGGATGCGGAGGAGTTCGCGGCCTTTGAAAATGAGAATCTCACCCCCGAAAAGCTTCTCGCATCCCTGGAGGCCATTGGACTATGAGCGAATTTCATCATGTTTCCGTGCTCCTGGAGGAGTGTATTGAGGGACTGAACATCAAGCCTGATGGCATTTATGTGGATGGCACCCTGGGTGGCGCGGGCCATTCCAGCCGGATCGCGGCAAAGTTGACCACCGGACGCCTGATCGGCATCGACCGGGATACGGTAGCCCTGGAGGCCGCGGGAAAGCGGCTGGAACCATACAAGGATCGGGTGACATTGGTGCATTCCGATTTCAGCGACCTGCAAAAGGTGCTGGACGATCTGGGTATCGAAAAGGTAGACGGCATTCTGCTGGATCTGGGCGTGTCCTCGCCCCAGCTGGACGATGGGGAACGGGGCTTTTCCTACATGGCGGACGCCCCTCTGGATATGCGCATGAACCGGGAGGACAGTCGGGACGCCAAAGAAATCGTGAATACCTGGTCCTACGAAGAACTGAGAAGAATCCTGTACGAATACGGCGAGGAGCGCTACGCACCCCAAATCGCCTCCGCCATCTGCCACCGCCGGGAGGAAAAGCCCATTGAGACCACCCTGGAACTGGTGGACATCATCCGGGGCGCCATGCCTGCCGCTGCCCTCCGGGAAAAGCAGCATCCGGCCAAGCGAAGCTTCCAGGCCATCCGCATTGCGGTGAATGACGAGCTGAACGATCTGAGCAAGGTGCTGGAGGCGGCCATCCCCAGATTGAACCCCGGCGGAAGGCTGTGCGTGATCACCTTCCACTCTCTGGAAGACCGGATCGTGAAAAACGCCTTTGCCGCGGCGGCCAAGGGCTGTACCTGCCCACCGAATTTTCCGGTGTGCGTCTGCGGCAAAAAGCCCCAGGTCACCATCGTTACCAGAAAGCCCATTGTCTCCGGAGACAAGGAGCTGAATGAAAATCCCAGAGCCAGAAGCGCCAAGCTTCGAATCTGTGAGAAGCTGTAAATTGAAATCCCGATAAGACCGATCGTCTGGATTGGAAAGGAAGACTGCCATGACACCAAAGCCGAAAATCCAATATGTGGGACAGTTTTATGTCCATGGCAGTGAAGCCAGGAAGCTGGAACCGAAAAAGGAGCGGAAGATCCCCAAGACCAAGCTCCCTGTGGAGCGGCTGAAAACCAAGGAGAGCATCAACCTGGATCCGGTGGCTATGATGGCCATTGTGGTGGCGGTGGTTATGCTCTTTACCATGGCGGCAGGAGCCTTGCAGCTGAAGTCGGATTGGGAGGAATACCACGCCGGTGAGCGGTATCTGTCTTACCTGAACCGGGAAAACGCCCGGTTGGAGCGGGTGTACCGTTCCAGCTTTGATCTGGAGGAGATCCGTTCCAAGGCATTGGCCCTGGGGCTGAAGCCCAGGGAGGATGTGGAGGAAAGAAGCGTTCAGCTGGTGCTGCCCGTTCCCGAGGCAGAGGAAAGCCAGGAAAGCAAGCTGGCTGCCTTCTGGAAAGGACTGTGGGAATAAACCGGTCTTGTCCTCATAAAATAAGATAGCGGAAGCAATGGGCGGCGAGGGAATCCCCTTGCTGCCCATTACGCGATTTTATGGAGGGGGCATGTCCATGGGACAGAGGAAGGGGAAGAACTATGACCGTCTGCGAATGAGCAGCGGCCAGCACAGGAGAATTCTGCTTGCGGCCCTGGTACTGAGCCTGCTGGCCTTTCTCCCCATCGGGATGCGGCTGTATGAGCTGATGATTCTGGATTTTGACTACTACGCGGATCTTGCCCTGCGCAACCAGACCCGTACCACTACGGTGACGGCGGATCGGGGAGACATTTACGACCGGAATATGAATGTGATGGCGTCCTCTGTCAGCGTAGAGAATGTGTTCCTGGATCCCCATGAGCTGAAGCAGTCCAGGGCGGATATTCCTGCCATCTCCGAATACCTGGGACAGGTGCTGGACAGAGATCCTGGCTGGATTCAGGAGCAGGCCGGAGACATCAAACGGCGGTATAAGCAGATCGGCACCCGCATCGATGAGGAGACGGCGGGAAAAATCCGGGCCTATATCAATGATAATGAGATTTCCGGCATCCATTTGGAGCCAAGCTCCCAGCGAATCTATCCCTTTGGCTCCCTGGCAGCCCAGGTGGTGGGATTCACCAATGCCTCCAACGACGGCTGCGAGGGGGTGGAGGCGGCCTATGACCGGTATCTGGCAGGAAAAACCGGACGGGTCATCACCACAAAGGGCAACAACGAAATGGATATGCCCTTTTCCTATGAAAACTACATCTCCTCCCGGAAGGGAGACAGCGTGATCTTGACCCTGGACACCACCATTCAGGCCTGCCTGGAAAAGCAGATGCGCTCAGCCATTGACCGTTACGATGTGCAAAACGGGGCCTTCGGCCTGGTGATGAACTGCAAAACAGGGGAGATCCTGGCCAAGGCTACCTTGGGAAGCTACGATCCCAACAGCTATCTGGAAATTTACGACCCGGAGATACGGGACAGCCTGGAGCAGCAGAGACTGGACTACCTCTCCAAGGCCCAGGGCAGCGAGGAATACGCAACCGGGAAGGCCGCTTACAGCGAAGCGTTGTCCGCGGCGAGGCTGAAGCAGTGGCGCAACCGGGTGCTGTCCGACGGCTATGAGCCTGGCTCCACCTTCAAGGTACTGACCATGGCGGCGGCGTTGGACTGCGGGGCCATCGATCTGAATACCCACTTCTACTGCGGCGGCGCGGAGCAGATTCCGGGACGCGCCCAGCGTCTTCACTGCTGGCGTTCTGCCGGACACGGATCGGAGCAGACGCCCCAGGCCCTGCAAAACTCCTGCAACATTGCCTTTGCCCACATTGCCCTGAAGCTGGGCGGCGAACGGTTTTACGAATACATTGAGAAATTCGGTATTTTGGAGAAAACCGGCATTGACCTGGCCGGAGAGAGCAAGGGCATTTTCTTTGACAAGGCCCTGGTTACCAACACGGACAAATGGGGCACGGCGTCCCTGACCTCCGGCTCCTTCGGCCAGACCTTTAAAATCACCCCCTTACAGCTGGTTCGGGCCATCTCCTCGGTGGTCAACGGAGGCAAGCTGCTGGAGCCCTACATCGTCTCTGAGGTGGTGGACGCGGATGGAAACACGGTGATGAAGGCAGAACCTACCGTTGTCCGACAGACCATTTCCCCGGAGACCTCGGAAACCATGCGCACTCTGATCCGCTCGGTGGTGACGGAGGGCACGGCGAAGAACGCCAATGTGGCGGGCTTTTCCATCGGCGGGAAGACCGGCACCAGTGAGAAGATCGACGTCTTTGACGAAAACGGCCAGCGGGTGCTGGATAAGATTGTCTCCTTCGTGGGCATCGCGCCTATGGAGGATCCGGAGTACATTGTGTTGGTGGCATTGGATACCCCATCCCGGTCTACCGGGATCTACATTTCCGGCGGCGTTATGGCGGCTCCTACAGTGGGAGCCGTTATGGAGGACATCCTGCCCTACCTGGGCGTGGAGAGAGTATACTCGGAAGAGGAAATTGCCGGGCAGGAAATTGTTTTGGAGGATTTCACAGGCTTGACAGCGAGCGCCGCAGAGCGTAAACTAAAGGGAACTTCCCTGAAGGGGAACCTGGTGGGTACAGGGGAGACGGTCACCGGACAGATTCCCGCACCGGGACAGACTATACCGGGAGGCAGCGAGGTGCTATTGTACCTGGGAGAGGAGCCGGAAGAAAGAATGGTGGAGGTTCCGGACTTTCTGGGCATGAACCGCCAGCAGGCAGGTGACGCCGCCGGAAAGCTGGGGCTGTACATTCTGGTAAAGGGAAACGATGAGGTTTCCACCTCTGTTACGGTTACGGCCCAAAGCCATGAGCCGCAGACCCAGGTGCCGGTGGGCACCACCATTACATTGGAATTCACAGATCTGGGAGCCAGAGATTAAAGATAGACGCTTTTAAAGGAGACCGTTATGAAACTAAAGGAACTTCTGCGGGGAATTCCCGTGCTGGAAAGCACAGCGGATCCGGAGCTGGATATTGAGGACGTTTGCTACGATTCCAGAAAGGCAGGGAAGGGTAGCCTCTTTGTGGCCATTTCCGGCTTTGCCTCCGACGGAAATCGGTTTATTCCCATGGCCCTTGGCAAAGGGGCTGTGGCCGTGGTCACAGCGAAGAAGCCGGAAGGGACGGTTCCCTACATCCTGGTGGAATCCGACCGGCTGGCATTGGCTCTGCTGGGCTGCAATTTCTATGGGCATCCGGCGAAGAGTATGACGGTGATCGGCGTCACCGGTACCAACGGGAAGACCTCCTCCACGTTGATTTTGAAGCAGGTGCTGGAACGCTGCCTGGGAGCCAAAGTGGGCTTGGTTGGCACCATGGCCAATATGATCGGGGAGGAAATTCTGCCCACAGAGCGCACTACCCCGGAAAGCTTTGAGCTGCAAAAGCTCTTTGCCCAGATGCGGGATGTGGGCTGCACTCATGTGGTCATGGAGGTGTCCAGCCATGCTGTGGTACTGGAGCGGATTGGCGGCATTCACTTTGATGTGGCGGCCTTTACCAATCTGACGGAGGATCATCTGGACTTCCA
>CAYMWT010000133.1:0-6539 GCA_964394055.1 uncultured Oscillospiraceae bacterium | reverse complement strand
CAGGATCAGTTCTGGGACATCAATAAAATGTGGGGCGACATGTGCCTGCGCCGTCCCGGCGAGAACACCATCGCCTATGTGGAATCCCATGACCAGGCCCTGGTTGGCGACCAGACCATGATCTTCCGTCTGGCCGGCGCCAATATGTACACCGATATGAATAAGGACTGCCACAACCCCGTTATTGACCGGGCCATCGCCCTGCACAAGATCATCCGCCTGTTCACCCTGGCCGGCGGCGGTGAAGGGTATCTGAACTTCATGGGCAACGAATTCGGCCATCCCGAATGGATCGATTTCCCCCGGGAGGGCAACGGCTGGAGCTTCCAATATTGCCGCCGTCAGTGGAGCCTGAAGGACAACGGTTTCCTGAAATACCAGTGGCTGAATGATTTTGACCACGATATGGTAGCCCTGACCAAGGAAAATCACATTTTCCGTCAGCGTATGGCGGATATGATGCTGATGAAGGCCCCCGAGCAGACCTGCGCCTTCTATCGCAACGGCCTGCTGTTTGTCTTCAACTTCCACTTTAGCCAGTCCCTCAACAATGTACTTGTCCCCGTGCACAAGCCCGGTGAGTATACCGTGGTGCTGTCCAGCGATGACGCCAGGTACGGCGGCTTTGACAACGTAAAGCACCAGACCTATTCCACCAAGGCCTTTGACGGAAAGCACTATATTGAGCTGTATATCCCCGCCCGTACCTGCTTCGTATTAAAGGAAAAGGTTATCCTGCCCCCGGAGCCTGTGAAGGAGGCCGCCCCCGAAAAGCCTTCCAAGAAGGCCTCTACCGGCACCCGGAAGAAAACCACCTCCGGAACCTCCAAAAAGGCCGCTGCCCCTGCTGAGAAAAAGGACACAGCAGAACCGGAAAAGAAGCCAACGACCCGCAAGCGCACCAAGAAGGCAACTTCGGAAGCCTGATACCGCAAATTTGCCCTCCGCCTCAAGGCGGAGGGCAATGCTTTTATTTTACCTGAAAGGGAATCCGTTCCTCCGTATCCTTATGGAACAGGAACAGCTTGTGAGGCTTTATCCGGAATTTTACCGTTTCCCTGGATGTATCCACCTGGTTGTCCGCGTCGATGATGCTGCGGATCAAAGGCGCTGCCGCTGCCGGATGGGAGGATACCACGCTGACATCCCGTCCCATGACCTCCACATTCCGAAGGTTACAGGTAAAGCTGCCGGTTTCGTCCAGCTCAAAGCCCTCGGGCCGGATGCCGATGGTAACCTCCTGGTCTTCCACGCCCTCCACATTCAAAACCGCTTCCTGGCCGATGCAGACCTTTCCTGCCTCCACCCTGCCGGAAAATACATTGATGGGAGGCGTACCCAGGAATTTCGCCACAAACAGATTCGTTGGATCGTCATAAATCTCCTGGGGCTTCCCCGTCTGCTGGAGGACGCCCTGCTTCATCACAACGATTCGGTCGCAGATGCTCATGGCCTCCTCCTGGTCATGGGTGACGAAAATGGTGGTGATTCCTGTCTCCTTCTGGATCCTGCGGATCTCCTCCCGGGTCTGAAGCCGGAGTCGGGCATCCAGATTGGAAAGAGGCTCGTCCAGCAGCAGTACCTTTGGCATCTTCACCAGAGCCCGGGCAATGGCCACACGCTGCTGCTGACCGCCGGACAGCTCACTGGGCTTTCGTTCCAGCAGCTCATCGATCTGCACCAGCCTGGCAGCCTCCGAAACCCGATTTTTCATTTCCTCCTTGGAAAGCCTGTCCTCTCCCTTGAAATTTTCCAGGGGGAAACGGATGTTCTGCTCCACAGTCATATGGGGATACAGGGCATAGTTCTGGAACACCAGACCGATTCCCCGGTTTTCCGCGGACAGCTCCGTCACATCGTCCTCCCCGAAGAAAATTTTTCCGGAGGTAGGCTTTTGCAGCCCGGCGATCATATACAGCATGGTGCTCTTACCGCAGCCGGAAGGGCCAAGCAAGCCGATCAGCTTTCCGTCGGGGATCTCCAGATTGAAATGATCCACCGCGTGGACTTCCTTCCCTGCCTTTTTGTCCCGGCTGGGGAATATCTTAGTCAGCTCCTGTAGGGTAACTTTCATATTGATCCATCCCATCTCTCTGAATTGCGGCATAGTTCCGCCGCGGATGCCTTCTAAAGTGATTATAGCATATCTTTCCAAAAAAGAAAGCATAAAATCCCGGATGGCAAAACATCCGGGATTTTCAGATCAGTTTTTCACCGTATGATGGAAGCCGGGACTTCTCTGGGTAAGGGCCCGGAAGCTATATCCGTTTTCCCTGCCCCACTTCAGGATGCTCTCCACTGCCTCCACACTGCAATTGTGAATATCATGCTGCAAAACAATGGCTGTCTTCTGCTGCCCGATTCCCTCTATCACATTTCGGGATACCGCCTCCGCGGTGTTGGCGTCGGCGGAATCGCCGCTGTCCACATTCCAGTCAAAATACTGGAACCCCGCGTCCTGAACCGCCTCGGTCAGGGTTGTCATAATCCCAGGGCTTGCGTCCTTGCTGACCAGATTGGAGCTGCCTCCCGGGAATCGGAGTAAGGTTGTCATAACACCCGTGTTCTCATAGATCACATCCTGCATGGCATACAGATCCTCAAAATACGCCTCCGGGCTGGAATAGATCTGGGCGTAGTTGTGATTCACCGTATGGATGCCGATGCTGTGGCCACCTCGGACAATATCCTGCATCAGACTGTCGCTGCCGGAATCTGTGACAAAGAAGGTCGCCTTGGCGTTATACCGGGCCAGCACCTCCAAAAGCTTTGCCGTGTACGGCCCTGGGCCGTCGTCAAAGGTCAGATAGACCGTCTTCCCCTCAGGCCATTCCACCTGAGGCCTGGACACTGCCTCCACCGTCACATCCCGGGCAACACTGACCGTATTCTCAAAGCTGTCAGAAACCTGATAGGTCAGCGTATACGTCCCCGGGGTCAGCCAATCTACCTCTCCCTCTACTGTGACAAACTCCGTCAGATCCTGCCCCTGACCATCCGTTGCGGCAAATCCCGGCTCCTCGAAGGGTTTTCCCACCGTCATAACAAAGGGGTTATCCCCTTCCAGAGCTATTTCCGGAGGATTTTCCGCCCCTGTAGGAAGCTCACGGACAATATAGGTAGGGTTCCCGGAGGAATCCATCACGGAATAGGTGACCCAACCGTTGGTTCTCGTATAGGTGACCCTGTCCGTAATGTCGCCGTCATAGTTGTCCGTAGCCGTAATGCCATACAGAATATCCACATGCCTGGCGCCCCAGTCCCGGGAAAAGGCAATTTCCGGGCAAACCGTATCGATTACGCAGACCTGCCGCTGGGCCTCCGCTTTTTTTCCCAGAAAGGAAACGGAATAGGAAACCGTGTACCGCCCCAGGGCGTTTGTATTTACATCGCTTTGATTCACCGGTCTGAGAAAGGGCAGCACAATTCCATCCTTTAAAATATGGCTGCCACACAGATGCACAGAGGCGCCCAGCTCCTCATATCTGCTCCCATATTCCAGATTGACCACGGGCTTTCCTTCCGGCACAACTGACAGCTCAAAGGAAAAGGCCCACAGCAATCCCACTGCCGCCAAGCAAACAATGACAAAAGCCCATCTTCTTTTCCGTGCTCTGCTGATACTGCGTTTCGGCTTTAACTGACTGATTTTCTGCTCCCCCATGACATTCCCGCACTTTCGTTTACATATTTCTTGTTTACATAATATTATATCGGAAAGTGTCGAAAAATGGAAGAGGTAAATTCAATTTATTTTTTGTTATTTTTTCCCGGAAGGCAAAAAAGACTGCTCCGCTTTTTGCGGAGCAGCCCTGTATTATCTATTCTCCCTGTCCCAGTCTCGCCGTCAGCTCGGGCAAAACCGTTTCAAATTTCACGCCGTACCAATGTTTGGAACATTTCACCGTGTTTTCTATGGATTTTCTGGTAAATTCTTCCGATATTTCAATGGATTCTTCCATAGATTTTCCCTGCATCCATACCCCTGTGAAGCAGGCGGCAAAGATATCGCCCGTGCCGTGATAGCTTTTCCCGATCCTTTCGTGGGGAAAAAAACGCCGGGAATCTCCCTGCTTCAGCATAACGCCCGTCTGCCCCTCGTCATATCCCACACCGGTCAGAACAACCTGGGCTTCCGGCAAATCCTCCAGCAGTTTATTAACATAACAACTGTCAAGATTTTCCCTATAAGGATTCCCGGAAAGGAGGGCTGCCTCCGTGATATTGGGCAGGATCACATCCGCTTTTTCGCAAAGCCGTTTCATCTCCCGGACATAGGCCATATCGAAGCCCGCATACAGCTTTCCGTTATCCCCCATTGCGGGATCCACAATGGAAATCCCGCCTGGAACCAGAAGCCTGTCCATGATCTCCCCTGCTGTCTCTATCGCCTGTATACTTCCCAAATAGCCCACCAGGATCCCGTCAAACCGGATTCCGCAGCTGTCCCAATGGTTCCAGATCTCCGTAAGCGTCCCATCAAAATGCACCACTGCAGGCTTTCCAAATCCACCGGTATGGGTAGACAGCAGGGCCGTAGGCAAAACGCAGGTCTCATGCCCACAGGCGGACAGAATTGGCAGCGCAACTGTCATGGAGCACTGGCCTACACAGGAGATATCCTGAATGGTTAAGATCCGTTTATACGCCATTACCGTCGTTCCTCTCCTCTTGATGGGAAACATTATACCATATATCAGCCATTTTGCAATAAAATACCCAGGGAATTTTCTCCTATTATTGTTACAACGACAAATTTTTGGCTATCAAAAAAGAGGCCTTGATTTGGAGAAAAAATGGAATTATAATAGCTCCATTCAAACAACTAATTTGAATTGGAGGGTATTTACAATGTCTAATGATGTACGTCCTGAATCCATGGAGCGCATCACCACTCCTGCGTTGGCCCAGAAGTTCATCGATGAGCAGATCGCCCAGGTTCGCGCTCAGGTCGGTGACAAGAAGGTTCTGCTGGCCCTGTCCGGCGGTGTTGATTCCAGCGTTGTGGCCGCGTTGCTGATCAAAGCCATCGGCAAGCAGCTGGTCTGCGTGCATGTGAACCACGGTCTCCTGCGCAAGGGCGAGCCTGAGCAGGTGGTTCGTGTATTCCGTGACGAAATGGACGCCAATCTGATTTATGTTGACGCTGTGGATCGTTTCCTGGACAAGCTGGCCGGCGTTTCCGATCCTGAGACCAAGCGTAAGATCATCGGCAAGGAATTCATCGAGGTCTTCAACGACGAGGCAAAGAAGCTGGAGGGCATTGATTTTCTGGCCCAGGGTACCATTTATCCCGACATTCTGGAATCCCACGGCGTTAAGGCCCACCACAACGTAGGCGGTCTGCCTGAGGGCATGAAGTTTGAGCTGGTTGAGCCTGTGAAGCTGCTGTTCAAGGACGAGGTTCGTGTGGTTGGCGAGGCTCTGGGTCTGCCCCATGGCATGGTCTATCGTCAGCCCTTCCCCGGCCCCGGTCTGGGTGTCCGCTGCCTGGGTGCTATCACCAGGGACCGCCTCAATGCCCTGCGGGAAGCCGACGCCATACTCCGTGAAGAGTTTGATAAGAACGGTCTTGCAGGCAAGGTATGGCAGTATTTCATCGCTATACCGGATATGAAGAGCGTCGGTGTCAAAGACGGCAAACGTTACGAAGGTTGGCCCGCCATCATCCGTGCGGTGAACACCACCGATGCCATGTCTGCCACCATTGAAGAGATCCCCTACCCTCTGCTGCACCACATTACTGATCGGATCACCCATGAGGTAGATGGTATCAACAGAGTTCTGATGGATCTGACTCCCAAGCCCATCGGCACAATTGAGTGGGAATAATTTCGTAAGGCAGATTTCCCGGCTGTGGATTCGGAATAATTGTGTTCCTGTGACCCTTAACAACGATTAAGCAAAACTTGTTCATTATTATAAGATAGAACCGCTAAAGAGCTAACTGATTCCTAAATGGTCAGTTAGCTCTTTCTGTGTATTCGGCCCATATGAATTGAGTAAGTCAAGTTTACATAACATTCTATTCTTGTTGAAGTATCTATATCTGTGTTTAAAAGTCAGGCTGGAAAAGTATGCAGCTCAATACCCCAGCAAGTGTGGGTAAACCAGCAGTGTCGGGCTGGGATACACAAGTAAGCTTATGAAGCTGTCATTACCCTACCGAATAAGAATTGGTATCGTATTTCATGACATCCTTATTGAGTCAATCACTGTACCATCTGCGGTATTTACCGATAATAGAGGAAATCCCCATTCATACGGTGCATTTACATCGTAAATATTTCCTGTTTCGATTCCTGTAGGGTGACCTGCGTAGGCTCCGGGCTTGGTTCAGAGGTTTGTTTGGATGTGGAGCATCCTGCGAATAGCAGAATTACGGCTAACAGCATTGTACAGAAATTGATATAATATTTCATAGAGGCCTCCTATTATGGGGGCAAAGAATTTGGAATTATCATCAACCATTTCCCTTTGCTGCTGATGACTTACAGCAAGTAGATTTCAAATCCTTATACTGATATTCAATAAAAAAC
>CAYMWT010000132.1:0-6539 GCA_964394055.1 uncultured Oscillospiraceae bacterium | reverse complement strand
TGCCGGAGATCACGGTACCGTTCTGAAGCATGTCATCCAGGTTCACCAGGTCACAGTTGTGCATGTGCTGGGCATAATAGTCGGAGTCGTGGAAGTGGATAATGCCCGCCTCGTGGGCCTCCACGATCTCTCTGGGCAGCAGGATCCGGCTGGTGATGTCCTTGCTCACCTCGCCCGCCATGTAGTCCCGCTGAACAGCGTTGATGCTGGGGTTCTTGTTGGCGTTCTCCTGCTTGACCTCTTCGTTGTTGCACTCGATGAGGCTGAGGATCCGGTCGTCGGTGGTATTGGACTGCCGGAGCAGGCTGCGGGTGTAACGGTAGGTGATGTACTCCTTGGCCACCTCAAAGGCGCCGTGGGCCATAATGGCCTTTTCCACCAGATCCTGAATCTCTTCCACGGAAGGGCTGCGGCCCATTTCCTCACAGGCAATCTGCACTGCGTCGGAGATTCGCTGGATCTGCAGAGGGGTCATCCGAACCTTTTCCTCCACCGCTTCATTGGCCTTGGTCACAGCCATCAGGATTTTTTCAATATTAAAAACTTCTTCCGCGCCATTGCGCTTGATAATCTTCATGTCTCTTCCTCCTTTGAGATCCCACGTCGAAATTGCTCGTGTACGCCCTATTATACTACATATTGTGGTTTTGTCAAGAGTCAGATACCAAATATAGTTTTTCTTATTTTCAAGGTCAAAAAGTTTCCTTTTTCAGCCGCCCCATGAGGCCCGGGTCGGAACGGGAAAGTTTCGATTTTCCGGGGAAGGAAGAAAGAAAGGTTTGAAATTTCGGCTACAATATCCTATAATAGAGGAAAGCGTTCTTTACATAATCCCGGTTCTTTCCCCGGGAAAAATGAAAGGAGAATTTTCCATGCCAAAAAATTTCGGCACATTGCCCTCTGGTGAAACCGCCTATCTCTACACCATATCTTGTGGGAGCCTTACCGCCTCCGTCACAAATTATGGCGCTACCCTGGTAAGCCTGCTGGTTCCCGACAAAAACGGCGTTATCGCGGACGTAGTTCTGGGCTGCGAAGACGCCAACGGCTACCGTACAGGAAAAGGCTGCCTGGGCGCCACCGTAGGCCGCAACGCCAACCGAATCCATAACGCCAGCTTTTCCCTGAACGGTGAAACCTATCACATGACCCCCAATGAAGGAAGGAACAATCTGCATTCCGGCCCTGACACCTTCTACACCCGGCTGTGGGACGTGGTTTCTCTGGAGGAAGCCTCCGTCACCCTGGAGCTCCACAGCCCCCACGGGGATCAGGGCTTCCCCGGAAACGCTGTCATCCGTGTCACCTATACCCTGGATAGCAGCGGCGGCCTTCACATCGCCTACGACGGTCTCTGTGACCGGGATACGGTATTCAACATGACGAATCACAGCTACTTCAATCTGGCTGGCCATGCGCGGACAGAGGCCGCCATGGAGCAGCTTCTGACCCTGCCCGGCAGATTCTTCAACCCCGACGACGCCGAAAACATTCCCACCGGGGAAAAGCGGAGTGTTGCAGGCACTCCCATGGACTTCCGTCAGCCAAAGGCCATTTCCCGGGACATCGGTCTGGATTATGTACCCCTCCACCTGCAAGGGGGCTATGACCACAACTGGGAGGTCTTCTGCAATCCCTGTGCCATTTTGGCGGATCCCGTTTCCGGGAGATCCATGAGCGTCTCCACCGACTGCCCCGGTATCCAGGTCTACTCCGGGAACTTTCTGGACACGGTGGGCAAAGGCGGCGTGCATTACGGGAAGCGTTCCGGCATTGCTCTGGAAACCCAGTTCTATCCGGACAGCATTCACCACCCCGAGTGGCCCCAGCCCATTGTAAAGGCCGGAGAGCCCTACCACAGTGAAACGGTGTACCGGTTCTTCTGGTAAGGTCGTGCCCTCTCAGTCGCCCCATAAATAAGCCCTGCCACAGTCAAGCGGCAGGGCTTATACTTTGACTTTAGAACGTCGCCACATCCGGTTCCGCCGGAGCAGCGTCCTTTTCCACCTTCAATGCCGTCAGCACCGGGCCAACATCGCCCTTATAGAGCTTGTGCTTTTCCGCGCTGATTTTTGCCGTAACCATCACCCAGGAACGGGATTCCAGGCTGGCAGCGTCTGCATACCGGCAGGGAATGCCGCAGAACTGAATGTCCTCCACACAGCAGGTCATGACGAACCGTCCGGGGGCAAACATGCCATTCTTATCCCGGCGGAGCATGGCCACCTGGGCCTTGAAGTGAACGGTCTTTCCGTCATACTTCTGAGGCTCCTCGGACACATCCCGATACCACAGGGCGTAGTCCTCGTCCTTGACCTCGATCACAGGGGCGTTAATGTCAAAGGGCAGGGGATCCTCGATTTCGTCATAGGCGGTGGTGCCGTCAAGGTAGTCGTAGAGAATGTCGATCTGGCGGCTGGCAGCTCTTGCCAGCTTGTGGAATGGCATCTGATCCCCGCCGGGAGTCATCCGGTTGAAAACCACCATCTGAGCGCCCATAAGCTTGTCCATAACCAGATTGCGCATGTTGTTGTTATAGGCCATGATGGTGGTGGAGTCCGCGAACATGACCTCCTGGGCCACCACCCAGTCCTCCGGGAAGCGCATGTAGAGATCCCCCACAAGCTGCATTCCGTTCAGCTCTGCCACCACCCGCTGGGCACGGTACTTCTTTGCCAGAGCCTGTAGCTCCTTGGTGGTCACGGTCTGCTGATCCAGGGTTTCCAGATACACATTCTGATAGGGATAGGCGGAAATGTCGTATTCCTCCTCCCCTTCCTCAAACACCAGAAGCAATGTCCGCTCACCGGCGTTGAACCGGGGATCCTCCAATGTCTCCTGGATAAACTTCGTCTTGCCGGAATCCAGAAATCCGGTGAAGGCATATACAGGGATCTGCTGCATAGCTTATACCTCAAACAGATGCTTCAGGCCGTCCTCGTCCAGCTTGGAGCCAATGACACACAGCTTACCGGTAATGTCCGCACCGCCGGTGCGGATGTCATGCTCCTCAGGCACAAAGTCGAAGTGAATCCAGCTTCCGTCCTCGGCGGGCAGGATACCCTTGGCCCGGAGGATCATACCATACTTGCCGGAATCCAGCTCGCTGAGGGCGTGCTCGATTGTCTCCTTCCGGAACTTCTTGGCGGTTTCCACGCCCCAGGAGGTGAAGACCTCGTCGGCATGGTGATGATGGTGATGGTCATGGCAGCCGCAGGTGCAGTCATCCCCGTGATCATGATGGTGCTCTTCCTCATGGTCGTGATGGTGATGATGCTCCCCTTCATGATCATGACCGCAGCAGCAGTGATCTTCGTCATGATGATGGTGATGCTCCTCATCGTGATCGTGGTGATGATGCTCCTCATCATGGTCATGGCCGCAGCAGCAGTGGTCGTCGTCATGATCATGGTGGTGGTGATGGTGTTCTTCTTCCTCGTCCTCCTGGGCCAGGCGCTCGCTTTCCATTTTGGCAAGCTCGGCAGCCAGGGACGCCTTGCCCTCCATAGCCTCCAGCAGCTGGGCGCCGGAAAGGGCAGACCAGGGTGTGGTGACAATGGTGGCAACGGTATTGTGCTCCCGCAGCATGGCAACCGCCGTATCCAATTTCGTCTGGGGAATGGAATCGGTACGGGAGAGGATGATGGTGGAAGCGGTCTCCACCTGGTTGTTGTAGAATTCGCCAAAGTTCTTCATATACACCTTGACCTTGCCGGCGTCGGCAACAGCCACGGTGTAGCCCAGGGTCACTTCCTCGTTGGTCACCTTGTTCACAGCGCCGATGACATCGGAGAGCTTGCCCACGCCGGAGGGCTCAATGAGGATCCGGTCGGGATGGTACTGCTCGATCACCTGATTCAGAGCCTTGCCGAAGTCGCCCACCAGGGAGCAGCAGATGCAGCCGGAGTTCATCTCGGTGATGTTGATGCCCGCGTCCTGAAGGAAGCCGCCGTCAATGCCGATCTCGCCGAACTCGTTCTCAATGAGAACCAGCTTCTGGCCTTTGTAGCCTTCGGAGATCAGCTTCTTGATGAGGGTCGTCTTACCTGCCCCCAGGAAGCCGGAAAAAATATCAATTTTTGTCATAATTACACCTTCTGTATAAAAATTTCCATGGGATCTGCCATGCGCCACAATCCACGAAACCTTATGGCACATGGAAATTTTGTGTGCATCTGCACCGGTTGCCCTGCCAGGGGCGAGGTGCAGGCACTTGAATCCATTTTTTCCTGTAAACGCCCAGCGTTCACAGGAAAATGCTCTATTGTTTATTATATCACCGTTTGTCAATAGCTACAAGAAAAATTTCCGTCACTCTTCGACGAAATTCGCTGTCTTTCCCCATGGGCTTTGCAGTATACTGATTTACGGCAGACCTTCCCCAAACTGCGACTGTCTGCCCTGCTGCCCTTCCGGCTCCCCCCGGAAGGACGGCAGAACCCTGATTACACTATGCCGCCCTCCTGGGAACCCCGGGAGGGCGGTATGTTTCAGGAAACCGGGATCAAAAGCATCTGGTTGGGGGCAGGTTCATCGGTCAGGCCGTTTGCCTTTCGAATGGCCTCCACTGTGGAGCCGCAGCTTTTGGCAATGTCCCACAGCCGCTTCTCTCCTGCCCGCCGCAGAATCAGAGAGGGACGGTTGGGATCGGCAACCCGGGCGTCCCCCAGGGTCACGCCCGTGACCATGGGAATGCCCTGCTGGGCGGTTGTCACCATTTCCAGAGGCACCTCTGCTTTCGCCAGGATGCTGCCGCTGCCCACCACCGTCTGAGGCGGGCCCGAAACCGGGATGGCCAGGATTTGGCTGTTTTCGTCCGCCGGGATGGTGTGTCTTCCTTCCCATCGGGCGGAACCGGCGTGGAGATGCCCGTCCTCTCCGTAGTAGAGCACCTGAAAGGTGCCGGGGATCTCCATTTCCACCCCGGTCTCTGTCCGGTTCTGTCTGGGAAAGTCCGGAAGAAAGCTCACATCCGCCGCCGTATCAGCCTCACCCTGGATGGTCTCCTCCCCATACAGGGTCTCCCGCCGGTTTTCCAAAATGGCGGGCAGTTCCAATGTCTCCTGCTGAATGTCCAGATCCCGACCAGGGCTATAGGCATCCTCGATCAGGGAAATCGGCTGCTTGTCTGTGATCAGGTACTGGGCCACCACCCCGCATTTTAACCGCAGGTGCCCCTCATCGTCCACCTCCAGATCCAGACTGGTGGGACAAAGCAGAAAGTCTGCCTGGGCATCGCTTCCGTATTCCCCGTTGAGCTCGGCGTATTGAGAGAAGGGCACCTCAAAATCCCAGCTGTGCAGCTGTCCCGCATCCGTCCAAAACAGAATATGCAGGTCGGTGGCTCCCCGGAACACTACCTTGCTGGCCAGCACCTTTTTGTCCTGGATCCTGGGCTCCATCCGATAGTAAACCAGCTTCTCGATCTGAGGCACAGAATCCGGGAGCATCAGCTCTTCATCCTGAAGGAAGGTCTTCTCTCCCGCTTCCTTGGGCAGCCGTACGGGATAAACGCTGCTGAGAAGCTGGGCATCCTGGGTACCCTCCTCCGGAGTATATGCCTCCACGCTCCCCGGGGTCATGGCCTGGGCCAAAGCCCCGATCCCTGCCCGCACCATGATCTTCCGGGCGGACACCGGTCTGGCATCCACGAACCGGGTCAGACATTGAATCCGGATGCTGCCCTCCGGGGTTCCGGCAGGCAGATCCCACTTCATCTGGAAGGGGATCCAGGCGTCAATGCACTTTTCCCCGGAACCGTCCTCAGCGTCATAGAGCACCCATACCATCATCCCTCCGGAGAAGGCCACGCTGTCCCCTCTCCACTCCTTTCCCCGAAGGATCACCTGACCCCAGGCGGCCAGAATCCGGCCAATGTCCGGCATACCGTCGGGCAGCTTGATTTCCTGGGTCTGTTCACTGTTCTGGATCTCCTCCAGGGCCGTGTCCAGACAGAGAATATTGGTTTTCCCAAGTTTCAGTTCCACGTTCCCACCACTCCTTTTGTCACGTTCGTCCCTATATTCTATTCCCATGAGGACAAGAGTATGACTGCTACCTTCTTCTGGACACCACAAATCCAAAGCCTATCAGCACCACACCGCCGCCGCAGCACAGCAGCCAGCTTTCCAGGCAGTGACCCACGATCAACCCCAAACCGAAGCACAGGATGCACAGGCCGTGGAGACGATTCTTTCGGCACATAAAAACACCCCCTGCAAATCCTATGCAGGGGGTGTCCGACTTATGAAGTTGTAAGACGCTTTAGCCGCCGAGGTAGGCCTTCTTCACCGCGTCAGAGCTGGCAAGCTCCGCGCCGGTGCCGCTCAGGGTAACCTTGCCGGTTTCCAGAACGTAGGCTCGGTCAGCGATTTGCAGCGCCTTTCTGGCGTTCTGCTCCACCAGAAGAATGGTGGTACCATCCTTATGCAGTTCCTTGATGATGTCAAAGATCTGGTCAACCAGGATGGGCGCCAGACCCATGGAGGGCTCATCCAGCATCATCAGCTTGGGATGGCTCATGAGCGCCCGGGACATGG
>CAYMWT010000131.1:0-6614 GCA_964394055.1 uncultured Oscillospiraceae bacterium | reverse complement strand
TGGGCAGAAAACCCATGGGCCCGTAGCGCAGCTGGGAGCGCATTACATTCGCATTGTAGGGGTCGGGAGTTCGAATCTCCTCGGGTCCACCACCTAAATCATAATCGGCACTGTCTCACTGGAGCAGTGCCGATTATTAAAAATTGTTAGAGAGGGATTTGTATGCCGGATTACAAAGCTATGTATTATCACTTGGCCGGACGCATGGCAACTGCCATTGACGCGCTGGAAGCTACCACCAATGCGCTGACGCAAATCACCGAAAAGCTAAAGCTGGCACAGCAGACCACGGAGGAAATGTTCCTTTCCAGTCCCGACGACGATGAGAAATCCGCTGCGGAATAGACCGGTAATCCAAAGCCGGGATTCCAATGACCCATAAAAGCAATGAGGCGCTTTCCGACTTCCGGAAAGCGCCTGTTTTATCCGCAAAAGACATACTGGGCCTTAGGGAAACTCTGATTAAATCGGCAAGAGCTGACAGCAGAAGATTTTGGCTCAGACGAAAGTTTGGAAAATGGAGGAATACTGGATGAATTTCCCACTTCAAGGGGGCCCCATAAAGCACAACGTGATTTATGGGGAGAGGAGCAGTCCGAACATTGCCGGAGTTTTCCGCTTTCGGAAAAGGTCGCATTGTGTTTGGTACTGCGACGACCTGAACGGCTGGGGCAAAAGATTCGCTGCTCAGCCGCGGACGATTTAATCAGAGCTTCCCTAGTTTCGGGAACATTTCTCCGCGTCGATGGCAAGTACCAGCATCAGGGCAGGCAGAGCGTCCGACGGATTTTGTACATCGATCACATAGGTATCCGTCCAGCGCATCAGCTCCTTGGAGACCACAGCCACAGTCTGCCCGGCGGCAGAGCATACCCGATAATCCCACTCCATAAAGCTTCCCTCTACCTGCCAGCCCAAAAAGTCAATGGTGAATTTCGGAACGAAAAGGGTGAATTCCTTCCGAATGACCCCAAGATACCGGTTACCGGCGTAGACCTCAAACTGGGGAAGCAGGGACAGAACCCGTTCCTTTACCGTGCCTATCTCGTTTCCCTGGGGATCGAAAACCTTCAGGCAATGGCCCCAGGACAGCTGACCCTTTACGGTATAGGCGGTCTCGCCGTTTTCATAGTAAATGTCGTAGCTGTCAAACCAGGAAAACATGCGCTGCTTGAAAATCAGTCTCATAGGTGGCTTCCTTTCTGAAAATGGTTTTTCCGGAAACCGGGGCAGACGGCATTTACCGTCTGCTCCGGAATTTGCATGGGTTGAAACGATTTAGTCGGCCAGACCGTAGACCTCAATTTCGTAAATTCTGGCGGCGGAGTCGGAGCCCTGGGTGGGCTTCTCCACGATCAGCTTTACATACTGGGCCTTTACGGCCTGGAAGGTGTCAGAGGTGACGCCTTCAAAGTTCTTGGTGACGGTGACAACGGTAGTGAAGTCCGTGCCGTTCTCACTGACCTGGATGGTATAGGCCTTGGTGTTCATGTCAGGGCTTTCTCCGCCGGCCTCGGCGTGGGAGATCCGCACATCGCAGACGGTCATCAGACTGCCCAGATCAATGGTGATCTCATGGGGAGGGGTACCGGTGGCGCACCACTTTTTGGTGACGTCTCCGTCCACGGCGAAGGGAGGCGCTTCGTTGTCGTTGACATAGGCGGAGGCCTGGGTGTCCTTGCCCTGGGACAGAAGCTGAAGCCCGTCGGCAGCGGCGGAGGTAATGGTGATCAGATTCGCCTTTTCCGCAACGGCCTCGCCGGAGGCGTTCTTCGCGGTGACCTTTACGGTGTAGGTGCCTTCGGCGGCATAGGTGACCACCGGGGAAGCGTCGGTGCTGGTTTCCACAGAGGCCCCGGGGAACTCCCAGCTCAGGGTCTCAGCGTTGGCGGAGCAGAGGCTGTAGAAGGTGATTTCCTCGCCGGGAGCGGCCAGGGTGGCGGAGGCCTTGAAGTCCGCCTTGGGCAGGCTGTTGTTGGGCCAATCCATGGTTACGGTGTTGGAAGGCGCTCCATGAACGCCGGTGACGCTGACAGGAACGACCAGAAAGCTGGTCTTGTTGGTGTCGTCGTTGCGCTCCAAGGCATTTATGTAGCAGGCGGTGGCGGGGGTGGCGTCCAGGAAGGAGAGAGAGCCGTCCTGGTTGACCCGGTAGACCTCATAGTGATCCGCTGAGCCCTGCCAGTTCAGGCGGACACCGGTGTAGATGCAGTCGTCATCATCAAAGCTGGTGCCATCCACCTTCAGGCCGGAGGCGGAGGTATCGGTGGACTCGGTGCCATCGGTAACGGCAATCTGACCCAGCAGCAGTTTGGCGGCAACGGCGTCGCTGTCCGAGGTCATGGCGATGCCCAGGCCGGTGACGGTCTTGCCTGCCAGACCGGATACGTCATAGGTGACAGTGGTCCAGTCGGTTCCCACGGCCTGGTCGCCCGGGATGACCTGAGCGCCGCTGTCCAGGGTCAGCACCAGATCCATGGTCATGGGTTGGTTGGCCTTGGCCTTCATGGTGAAGGAAGCCCCATCGGTGATGGGCAGCCGGGCGCTGTACAGCAGGGCGGTGCTGGTCTGACCGGCGGCCATCTTGCCTACAAACCGGAGGCTGGTGCCGCCGTAGTAGGCGTCGGAATAGTCCATAGCGCCTTCCAGGGCGTTGCCCTCGGGCTGCTCCACATGGTAGCGGTAGGTGGGCAGGATGTCCTGCATACTCCGGTCATTCCAGTCCTTGTTGGAGACACGGACGCCGTCAATGTTGAAGAAATAACCATGGCCCATGCTGAAGTTGGTGATGAAGGGCAGACCGGTGAGAACGGTATTCTCTACCGCGTAAGTGGAAACGCCCTTCCAGTCTCCCTGGGAGGCGGCGAAGGGGTCACCGGCGGCATTGACCCACAGCAGATTTTCCCGCTCCTGATAGTCGGTGAAGAAATCGTTGGCGGAGAAGTAGGTCCAGCTGGGGCAGTAGAGACCCAGAGAGGTGTAGGGAGCCTGACCCTCCGGGGCAAACAGGTTCCAGCGGACAGGGGTCTTGTAGCCGTTGGCCTGGATATCGATGCCGGCATACAGATCGTAGGGGTTCACGCCCACCTCAGCGGCCTTTTCGGCGGAGGCCTTCAGCAGCTCCGCGGGGGCGTAGGTCTCGGTGTTCCACCAGAAGTTCAGGAACATGTCGTCGGCAACGGGGTTGCCCTCCTGGTCAACCAGGGCGTAGACGTTCTTGTCGGTCAGGGCATTCTGCCAGTCCATTTCGCCCTGCTCGGTCATGGAGTCATACCACATGATCTCCAAATCGGTTTTGGCCTTGAAGGCCTTGACAAATTCCTGCATGAGGGCGGCATGGTCGGCGGTCAGGCTGTCTTCGGTTTCCTGATTCAGGAACCAGCCGTCGAAGCCGAAATACTCACAAACCGTGATCAGCTTGTCGATGATGGGGAAGCTGCCGGAAGCGTCCTTTTGCAGGAAGTCATTCAGCCACTGAACCTTGCCGCCGTGGGCGGCCTGGGGGAAGAAGACAGTGCCCATCACCGGAACGCCGTTGCGATGGGCGGCGTCGATGACATCGGCGCTGGGACATACGATCAGGCCCTCACCGGAGGAACCGCCCCAGTAGACCAGCTTATCGATGTACTGCCAGTAGGAAAATACATTGACGTTGGGAGTATTCAGGCCGTGCGGGGCGTTGCCGCTGGTGCTGCCGTTCATAATGGAAATGGCAACCACGTTCATGTCCCTGCACTGGGTGCTGTTTGCGGCGGCCAGCTGGGACTTATCCACCCGCTTGGCCAGAGGAACGGAGCTGACGTTATACATGGCGTCAGGATCCTGGTCAGGGTTCCACTCCAGAAGCTGGGCGGGGAACCAATAGGGAACCTCGGGAAGACCAGGCAGGGGCTTGGAATAGGTGCTCTCCTCGGTGACGGTCATGGAAACCTGGGCAGGCTCCGTGGCCAGAGGCTGGGTTTCCGTTGGGGCGGGCTGGGTGGCCTGGGGCTGCTGTGCACCGCAGCCTGCCATCCCGACAATCAAAGCCAGGGCCAGAGCCAGTGCCAGCGCAGCGTTTGTGAGCTTTTTCATTGTTGCCAGTCCTTTCTTCTCATTCATTTTTGGGAAATCGCGGAATCCATCGTTGCCTTCCGACCCGGCATACCGGCGGGCCGCTGAGTGATGATGGATATGATTCATTTTCTAGTTTAGCACATTTCTCCAAAAAGACAACCGCAAATTGGGAATGAATCAGAAAAATCGTACAAAGCAACAGATTTGAAACGGCGTATCCATGCAATATGCCGAACATCATTCCCATCCGGACAGAAAAAGAACGGCCTTCCTACGAAGACCGTCCCGGTATGATGCACAGAAAAGCTTATTTTCCGAAGGCGTCCAGGGCCAGCTTGAAAGCGCCGTAGGCGCCGGCGTCGTTGCCCAGAGAGGCCAGGGCGAATTTCGCGCCGGAGGCGGCGTGGAAGACGCTCTGTTTAAAGTATGGCTCGATCCCCTCAATGAGCATGGAACCGGCCTTGCTGACGCCGCCGCCGATGACCACCACTTCCGGGTTGACCACGGAGCAGACGTTCCCCAGGAACTCGCCCATGTAGGCGAAGACCTTGTCCAAAATCTGCTTTGCCTGATCGTCTCCGGCCTTGGCGGCGTCGAAGACATCCTTGCAGGTAAGCGCTTCCACGTCCCGCAGAGCGCTGGGGGCATCGGTGGCTGCCAGATGATTTTTCGCTACCCGGACAATGCCGGTGGCGGAGCAATACTGCTCCACGCAGCCCCGCTTGCCGCAGCTGCACGGCTGGGTCTCCTCCCGGTTGATGACCATGTGGCCGATCTCCGCGCCAGAGCCGTGGGCGCCGTGAAGCAGATTTCCCTCCACCACGATGCCGCCGCCTACGCCGGTGCCCAGGGTGACGAAGACCATGTTGTCACAGCCCTGGCCGCCGCCCTTCCAGAACTCGCCCAGAGCGGCCACATTGGCGTCGTTGCCTGCCTTTACAGGGAAGCCGGTGAGGGCCTGAAGCTCCTGGGCGACGTTGAACACGCCCCAGCCCAGGTTTATACAGCGGTTTACAACGCCCTTGGCGTTGACGGGGCCGGGAACGCCGATGCCCAGACCCAGAATGGCGGTATCGGCAATCTGATTGCCGTCCAGGAACTGACGGATGGACGCGGCAATGTCCGGGAGGATCTGAGCGCCACCGTTTTCCGTCACTGTGGGGATCTCCCATTTTTCCAGCATTTTGCCGGTTTCATCAAAATAAGCGATCTTGACGGTGGTGCCGCCCAGATCAATGCCAAAGCCGTATTGCATAGAATCTGCCTCCTAAAGTGTTTTATCTCTATTATACATATTCTGAGAAAAAAAGCCAGAGGGGAATGAAGATTTTTTGAAGGGAAAGAAATTAAAAAATGATAAAACTTTTCTGTCGGGACTTGCGTTTTGCGCCAATCTGCGGTAACATAGGGATGTACCTTGGCATAAAAATGAAAGGACGTGTTTCAAAACATGATCAAAGTTGATATTTCCAATGTATGGGGTCAGCTTTCTCTGCCCAATCTGCTGGCAATGGAGAATGAGGTTGCCGCGGCCCACGCCACCCTGGTGGACGGCACAGGCGAAGGCAACGATTTCCTGGGCTGGCAGAATCTGCCCACCCGGGAGCCTACCGAGGAGATCACCCGGATTCAGAAGGCCGCCGCGAAGATCCGCAGTGACAGCGATGTGTGCGTTGTTGTGGGCATCGGCGGTTCTTACCTTGGCCCCCGGGCTGCCATTGAGCTTCTCCAGGGCCCTAACCACAATATCGGTAAGGGCAAGGGCAATCCCCAGATTTTCTTTGCAGGCAACGGTCTGAGCACCCGTCACTGGAATGAGCTGATGCGGCTGCTGGAAAATAAGGACTTCTCCGTAATCGTCATCTCCAAGTCCGGCACCACCACCGAGCCTGCCATCGCCTTCCGGGGCCTGCGCTGGCTGCTGGAGCGGAAGTACGGCACCGATGAAGCCAACAAGCGGATCTACGCCATTACCGATCCCGGCAAGGGCGCTCTGCGGCAGATGGCCTCCGAAGAGGGCTGGGAGTCCTTCGTGATCCCCCCAAGCGCAGGCGGCCGGTTCTCCGTGCTGACTCCTGTGGGTCTGCTGCCCATGGCTGTGGCGGGCATTGACATTATGGAAATGCTGAATGGCGCTATGGACGCCAAGGAAACCTATGACCTGCGTTCCTTCGAAAACCCTGTGTGGCAGTATGCCGCTGTGCGGAACCTGCTGTACCGCAACGGCAAGGCCCTGGAGATCTTCGAGTCCTATGAGCCTGGCTTTAAGATGTTCGGCGGCTGGTGGCAGCAGCTCTTCGGCGAGTCCGAGGGCAAGGACGGCAAGGGTATTTTCCCTGTCACCGCTGAGTTCACCGCTGATCTCCACTCCCTGGGCCAGATGATCCAGCAGGGCCAGCGGAACATGTTCGAGACCATGGTTCGCTTTGACGCTCCCCAGCAGAAGTACACCATCGGCGGCGACTGGAAGAACCTGGACGGCCTGAATTATCTGGAGGGCAAAACCCTGGACTTCGTGGACGAGAAGGCGTACCTGGGCACTCTGGCTGCCCATGTGG
>CAYMWT010000130.1:0-6675 GCA_964394055.1 uncultured Oscillospiraceae bacterium | reverse complement strand
TCGACACCACCACGCCCAGCGGAAAGTTCATGCTGACGATCTTCGGGGCTGTGGCAGAGCTGGAACGGGAGTACATCCTACAGCGGCAACAGGAGGGTATTGCGCTGGCAAAAGAACGTGGCGTGTACACCGGGCGCAAGCCCATTGAGAGGGCTGAGTTTCAGTCTGTAGTCGATCTATGGCAAAGCGGGAAAATCACCGCCGCTGAAGCCATACGACGGCTGGACATGAGTCCCAGCACATTCTATAGGAAAGTGAGGAATGGAAGATGAATGAGATGATCCTGTTTGTCATCGGCTTTACCGTGACACTGGTTATTGTGGTTGCGGCTGATATTATGCTGGCTAAAGCAAAATGACAACTCCCATTTCCGTATTGGCCGGGGCATTCATAGAGGGCGTATCCCTTGCCCTGGCCATCTACTGGGAGTGGAAGAAAGGAAAAGAGTAAGGGTGCAGTCAAAACGGCTGCACCCTATCTTCATGATTGGAGGATATTGTATGAATGAGCAAATCACTGTGCTGGTAGTGGAACCAGGAAAAACACCATATGCCAAGGAAATCAATCCCGGTCTCAAGTCCTTGCAGAAAGAGGTCGGCGGAGATATTCAGGCAATTTATCCGTTTCCTGAGCCAGTTGCCATCGTATGCAACGAGACCGCAAAGCTGGATGGCCTACCCCTGAACCGTGCTCTCCGGGACGATGCCGGAGAGATTTATGATATCATCGCCGGAACGTTTCTGGTAGTAGGCTTGACGAAGGAGGACTTCGGTTCCCTGTCCCCAACACTGATCCAGCAATTCACCCGGCATTTCCGAGAACCAGAATTATTTTTAAGAATCAACGGCAACATCTTGGTCATGCCCATGGAGGAATAGAGAATGATTTTAGAAGCTATGTTCAATGGCCGGTTTTATCCGGCGGAGATGGTTGCACCCAAAGATCCCAAGCATAAAGAGCTTTATCATCAGGTAACCCAGATTACCAAGGAGTTGTCTGAAAAGCTTAGCAAAGAAGATATGGATTCTGTGATGGCACTGCGTGAATTGTTGTTCCAAGCACAAGATATAGAACTGGAAAGCCAGTTTGCCTTTGGGTTCGCCGCTGGGATGATGCTGCAATGGGAAGTCTTGACCCTTCTGCGGGAGATAAAAATATAGTTGCTGTACTAGCAAAGGCACCCGGTGATAAATTCAGCGACCCGGGTGCCCTCCTTTTATTTTTTCAGCACTATAACAATTTTACAATATCGTGTATGTAATTATGATCAAAGTCAATATACAAGAATGAACGATCCCTTTCCTTATCAGTAATATATTGAATAGATAATTGACAAAAGATCAGCGGAACAGATATAATTGTGCTGTACTTACTTTGATAGAAACGTTGGTGAGAAGCTATGCCGTCTGAGACGAACTGCCTGATCATTGTGAAGGGGCAGGATAAAACGGATTCTATTGCATCCTATACTTTTCGTGGAGAAAAATGCGATATTGTCTACAAAAGTTCTCCCCGTGTATTCTGCTATAACAGAAGCAATATCCAAATCCTGAAGCAGGTGCAAACGATTGACCCCAAGGCAGTCATATGCAAAGCGAAGGGCAGGACGATTACGGATATCGATCAGATTCAGGATTATGGTACGTTTTTCCGGATCGTGCGTTCCAATCGAAAAGATCTGTCTTTTCATAAGAGCGAGGTGGAGCTTCAAAAGAATTGCCTTTATGAAGCCCAAAGCCGGGAATTATTTGATTACTTTAAGGAAACGGCAAGCACCCTCAGCCTGAAAACGGATAATGGCGTCAATATTTTACAGCTACAATATGACAGAATTTTCGCTGTTGCGGAGACAACGGTGCTTGCAAAGTATCTGAATCCAGGCAGCCCGGTCAGTATCCGAAATGACAATCGGGCTTTGATCTATCCATTTGGACTAAATCAAAGCCAGAAAAAGGCAGTAGAGAATGCATTCCTGTCTCAGGTCAGTATGATCCAGGGCCCTCCGGGGACGGGGAAAACCCAAACGATCCTGAATATCCTTGCCAACGCTGTTCTAAGAGGGAAGACGGTTGCCGTTGTTTCAAACAACAACTCCGCTACACAGAATGTTGCGGAAAAGCTGGAGAAAAATGGCCTATCCTTTCTAACCGCATTCCTGGGCAGCCTGGCAAATAAGGAGCAATTTCTGCAGGAGCAGACCGGCACATACCCCGACATGGGCAGTTGGATTTTGGGAAGAGAGACTATGGACGCTCTGAATATAGAAATTCACCAGATGTCCGAAGAACTGACCAGCATGCTGGATTCCAAAAACCGGATTGCCCAGATCGAACAGGAATTGCTTGCCCTAAAACCGGAACAATTTTACTTTGAGGAATATTACAAGACAAAAGGAAAGGTTTCCGTGGATGCAGGAAAATTCTCAAAATTCCCATCCGGAAAGCTGCTTACTCTTTGGCTGGAATATGAAAACAAAACGAAAAAGCCGGGATTTTTGGGACGTATTCTTATTGCGCTGCGATTTGGCAGAGCCGCACTGACGCTTTTTGATGATATGCCGGAAGAGACGATTCCCTTCTTACAAGAGCAGTTCTATCACGCCAGGCTCCGGGAATTATCCGAGGAAAAATGTTCTTTGGAAGCGAAGCTAAGCGACTACCGTTTTGATGTCAAAATGGATGAGCTGCGAAGGAAATCGATGATTCTTTTCAAAGCAGAACTGGCACGGCGTTACAACTGGAGACGGCCAAGACCGATTTACGAGAAGAAAGATTTCCGGGGTGCTTCTGAAAAACTGACTGTAGAATATCCGGTTATTCTCAGCACCACATACTCCATCAAGGGCACCCTGTCGCCGGAGTTCCAATACGATTACCTGATTATCGACGAAGCTTCCCAAGTGGATCTGGCAACGGGTGTGCTGGCGCTTTCCTGTACCAAAAATGTTATCATTGTGGGAGACCAGAAGCAGCTCCCCAATGTATTGACCCGAGAGGATATTGACAAGGCAGATGATATTTGGGGTCGACACAAATTTGACGAACGATACCATTTTTCAACTCACAGCCTGTTGGCCTCGGCCGCTGAGATTTGGTATAATGCGCCATCTGTGCTGCTGAAAGAACACTACAGATGTCATCCGAAAATTGCGGCATTCTTCAACCAGAAATTTTACAATGGCGAATTGATTATTATGACGAAAGATCAGGGTGAGGAGGGCGTTCTGACCATGTATCGCACGGCCCCCGGAAACCATGCCCGTGGGCACTATAATCAACGCCAGATTGATACCCTTCGGGCTGAGGTACTTCCTGCTTTGCAGCAAAGAGGATTCACGGATATTGGCATCATTACGCCTTATCGGGATCAGGTTTCCGCCATACAAAGGGAGCTGGGGAAGGCCTTTGACATTGCCACCGTGCATAAGTTCCAGGGTCGGGAGAAAGAGGCAATTGTCCTGGTATCTGTAGATAATATCATTGGAGAGTTTGTGGATGATCCCAATATGCTCAACGTTGCGGTGTCCCGTGCGGTTAAGTCTCTGTCTGTTGTTATATCCGGTAACGAAGAAAACGCAAAGACAAACTATGGCGATCTGGAAAAGTATATTGCGTACAATAATTTGCAGATTGTTGACAGCAAGGTGTTCTCCGTCTTTGATCTGTTGTATAAAGGGTATTACGGACAACGTATGCAATATCTGAGGAAGCACAAGCGTATCTCAGAATATGACTCTGAGAATTTGATGTATTCCGTAATTGAAAAAATTCTGAATTCTTCGGAGTTTTCAAAGGTGGGATGCATTGTGCATAGCTCCCTGGCGACACTGGTAAAGAATTTCTCCGTACTCACAACAGAGGAAAGTCAATATGCGTCCAACCCTCTGACACACCTGGATTTTCTTCTATTCAACAAAATGGATAAATCCCCCGTTTTGGCAATCGAAGTGGATGGAACCAAGTACCATGCAGAAGGAAGCCACCAGGCTGAGCGGGACGAAATGAAAAACAGTGTGCTGGAAAAATGCGGAATCCCGATTTTGCGAATCCGAACCAATGAAAGTGGAGAAGAGCAGCGAGTGATTGCTGCCCTTCGGGAAGCGCTATATGGTGAAAAGATATGCATAAAGCAATAGCGCATTATCATCTGCCGGGCCTGTTCGAGTTTTACGAGTTATATCGTGTCGTCCTGCCCCTTTTCCGGGAACACAGAGAATACTTCTATGACTGGTGTGATATCGGTTCCATTTATGGCGCTCCGGCAGACTGTATTTGGGGCGGAGGACGTGTGGGATTTGGGGATAATGCAGCCCAGGACGTTCTGGCACTGATGAAGGAATGCGGCATTTCTGCTCGGCTGACCTTCAGCAACTCCCTGCTGCGGGAAGAACATCTTTCAGACAAAACCTGTAACCACCTGTGCACCCTGTTCCAGGAGCAGGATGGGAACGGGGTCATTGTCCATTCTGATTTGCTGCTGGAGTATCTGAAACAGAGTTATCCAAACCTCTATTTCGTGTCCTCCACCACAAAGGTGCTGACAGATTTCCAGCAGCTCCTGGAGGAAGTGAACCGGAAGGACTTCCGGTATGTGGTTCTGGATTTTCGGCTGAACAAAGCCTTTGACAAGCTGACCGCCCTGACGGAAGCCCAGAAGGACAAGGTGGAATTCCTGTGCAACGAATGCTGCTGGTTTGGCTGCAAGGACAGGAAGGCCTGCTACGAGAATGTCAGCCGCAAAAACCTGGGAGAGGACTGCCCGGACTATCCCTGCTCTGCCCCCAATGGCAAGGAAGGCTATCGGTTTTCCAGAGCCGTGACCAATCCGGGGTTCATCGGGTTTACGGACATTCAGAATGTCTATCTCCCCATGGGCTTTTCCAATTTCAAAATCGAAGGCCGTGGCCTGGGAAGCGCCTTGATTCTGGAATTTCTGCTGTACTACATGACGAAGCCGGAGTACCAAGTGCATGTTAGGGAGGCCATCTATCTGGACAGTATGCTGGATTTGTTTTAGTGGAGTACCGTTTTTTGATGACTTTCTGTCTGAACCCCCGATTTTGACACGATAAAAAATGGCAGTCTTTTGT
Organism: uncultured Oscillospiraceae bacterium; assembly: GCA_964394055.1. Lineage (GTDB taxonomy): Bacteria > Bacillota > Clostridia > Oscillospirales > Oscillospiraceae > Faecousia. Next base: position 1,586 of record CAYMWT010000130.1, on the reverse strand, counting down.
TCGCTGCCCAAAGTCAATATCTGATAGATGCATTTTCTTTGTTTACTTATAAACGCTTTGATATTATAATAGAGCGTGTGGAGTAGTGCTTTCGATTAGCGGAAAGCATGTTTGAAAAGGCTCCACAATATATCTCCAATTTGGAAATACTGTAAATATTCTCTCATTCTTGAAGTTGCGATGGAGAGCGAAAGGTGGTATACCGATGGACGGCAAAGAAGCACATTTTCTCATGTACCGTATCGCTGAGGAGGAAGTCGCTGTAAATGCTATTTTGAAAGATGAATCCATCTGGCTGAATCAAAAAGGTATGGCCGAATTGTTTGATGTGACTACATCGTCCATAAGCCGCCATCTGAAAAACGTTTTTGAAGAGGGTGAGTTGGATGAGAAAGTGGTTGTTACAGAAATTGCAACAACCACTCAGCATGGTGCGATAGAAGGGAAAACCCAGACAAAGGATGTTCGCTTTTACAATCTAGATGCTATCATTTCCGTAGGCTATCGTGTTAATAGCCGTCGTGCAACCGCATTTCGCATCTGGGCTACCGGCATTTTACGGGAATACATGATCAAAGGCTTTGCTATGGATGACGAGCGCCTGAAGCAGGGACAGACACTCTTTGGCAAAGACTATTTCCGTGAGTTGCTGGAACGGGTGCGTTCCATCCGAGCCAGTGAACGCCGGATTTGGCAGCAGGTGACAGACATCTATGCGGAATGCAGCATAGACTATGATCCGAAAGCTCCTACTACCAAGGAATTTTATGCCATGGTGCAGAATAAGTTTCATTACGCAATCACTGGAAAAACCGCTGCGGAAATCGTATATGACAGTGCCGATCACACTCGTGAGAATATGGGGCTGACTACATGGAAAAACGCACCGGATGGGCGTATCCTAAAGTCAGATACGTCCATTGCAAAAAACTATTTGGATGAACAGCAGATTCGCCGACTGGAACGAACGGTGGCGGGCTATTTTGACTATATTGAAGATCTGATTGAGCGTGAGAACACATTCACCATGCAAGAGTTTGCCTTGAGTATCAACGAATTCCTTTCCTTCCGCCGTTATGAGATTCTTCCTGACAAGGGTCGGATATCCCATAAACAGGCGCTTGAAAAAGCGGCACAGGAATACGAAATTTTCAATAGAACCCAGAAGATTATTTCGGATTTTGACCGGGCAGTTGCGAAGCTAACCGGTAGTCAAAAATGAAAAAACGTTATTGACAAATCCCACAAATCCCTCAAAAAGTTCGGAAAACGCCGAAAAAGTTTGACCCCAATTTGACCCCAACCCAGATTGACCTGTTAACATAGATCTAGGAAATTAAAACTTTTTCACCACAAAATCAAGCTGAAATATACGGGAAATCGGCGTTTTAGAAACTCAGCAATTAAGAAGAGCTCCTCATAACCCGGAGGTCGTAGGTTCGAGTCCTGCCTCCGCAACCAAAATCCGGTCTATTTAGCCAATAAATAGACCGGATTTCCTTTATTTTCTGGCTATTTTGCACAAATTTTGGGTTCTCTGTCAATAGTTGGGGTAGAGACAAAATAAAAAAGTTTCAGGTCGTGTC
>CAYMWT010000129.1:0-6707 GCA_964394055.1 uncultured Oscillospiraceae bacterium | reverse complement strand
CATGATCGACACCGACAACTACAACACTTCCTCCATGTGGGCTGTCCGCAACAGCGACTACATGAAGAACTCCGAGGGCACTCCCGAGAATTGGGACGCCATGAAGGCTGCCTGGGACGCTCAGATCGACGACAACAAGGGCGCTCAGAAGTATCGTTCCTTCGTGCTGGACACCTCCGCCATCGAAACCGAGTGGACTGCCTGCGTCAATGTCCATCAGCAGTATTGGTGGCCTCTGGAGCTGGGCTACACCAATGCCGAGGCCGGTCTTGCCGAGTATCAGAAGATGATGGAAGCCGCCGGTATTGACAAGGTCATTGAAGAAATCCAGAGACAAGTGGACGAGTACGTTGCCTCTTTGAATGGTTAATTGACACAGGGGGTGCAGCCAATCGTTGCACCCCCTGATTTTTCCGTGAATCAATCCTATGAGAATGCGACAGGAGGAACTTTATGCAATACACCAAACTGGGCCGTACCGGTCTTTGGGTCAGCCGTCTGTGCCTGGGCACCATGAATTTCGGCAGCACCACCAGCGAAAAGGACGCCTTTTATATCATGGACGCTGCCCTGGACGCGGGCATCAATTTCTTTGACACCGCCAACAACTACGGCTTCCTCACCGGAGACCAGGGCATTACGGAAACCATTTTGGGCAAGTGGTTCGCCCAGGGCGGCGGACGCCGGGAAAAGGTGGTACTGGCCACCAAGGCCCATGAATCCATGGGAGACCCCAACGACGGGCCGAACGACCGGCCGGGCCTCTCCGCCTACAAGCTTCGCCGCCATCTGGAGGCATCCCTGAAGCGGATGGGCACCGACCATGTGGAGCTTCACTATATGCACCACATCGATCGCTCCGTCACCTGGACGGAGATGTGGGATGCCTATGAAAATCTCTTTGACCGGGGCCTTATCGACTATGTGGGCACCAGCAATTTCCCCGCCTGGAAGATCGTCCAGGCCCAGGCCGCCGCTGACGCCCGGCACTTTATGGGCATCAGCGTAGAGCAGGACAAGTATAACCTGAACGGCAGAATGCCGGAGCTGGAAGTGATCCCCGCCTGTCAGGATTTGGGCATTGGCTTCGTGGCCTGGGGCCCTCTGGACGGAGGGCTGCTCTCCGGCAAGGGAGAGGCCTCCCTGCGCCGTTCCAACAACAAAGACAACTATGTGCGGTATGCCGCGAAGCTTGCCGCCTTCAGCGATGTGTGCCATCAGGCAGGGATTTCCGAAGCGGAGGCCGCCCAGGGCTGGCTGCTGACCCGTCCGGGTCTCACCGCGCCCATTATCGGCGTGCGTACCATAGAGCAGCTGAACAGCTGCCTGCGGGTACTGGATCGAACCCTGGATGAAGATTTCCTGGGTGAATTGGATAAAATTTTCCCCGGCCCCGGCGCTGCTCCCGAAGCATACGCCTGGTAAAAAGGAAAGGATGTGCTTTTTATGCGGTCATTGACGGTAGACGCCCAGGGCGTTCTGAGCTTTCAGGAATTTCCCATTCCGGACTACGGCCCCTGCCAGGCCCTGGTGAAGCTGCGCTCCTGCGGCGTGTGCAACGGCACCGATACCAAGCTGATTCACGGTACGTTTAAGAATTTCTCCACCTATCCCGCCATCTTGGGCCATGAGGGTGTGGGCGAGGTAGTGGCCGTAGGCGATCAGGTGCAGAATCTCCACATCGGCGACCTGGTGCTGCTGCCCTTCCTGGAACAGGAAGTAAACGGCTATACCCCCGGCTGGGGCGCGTACAGCGAATACGCCGTGGTAGGCGACGCGAAAGCCTATATTGCCTGCGGCATGGGCCCCGGCACCCAGCAGTGGAGCGAAGGATACCTTGCTCAGACAGTGATCCGTCCCGAGGACAAGGTGGATGTGGTTGGCGCTGCCATGATCATCACCTTCCGGGAGGTGCTCAGCGCCATCCGGCGGTTCGGCTTCAAGCCCAATGAAAGCGTGCTGATCTTCGGGGCAGGGCCTGTGGGCCTGTGCTTCACCCGGTTCTGTAAGCTTCTGGGTCTGGGTACTGTGATCACCACGGATATCTCCGATGAAAAGGTGGCAGAGGCAAAGCGCATGGGCACGGACTACGCCTTCAACTCCAAAACCTGCGACATTGACGCCGAGGTGCGCAAGCTCTTCCCCGAGGGCGTGGACAATGTAGTGGACGCGGTGGGCGTCAACGCCCTGCTGAACCAGGCCATGGGCCTGATCCGCTACAATGGCAAGATCTGCGGCTACGGCATCTCTCCCAAGCTGGGGATGGAGCTGGATTGGAGCAAGGCCCCATACAACTGGAGCCTGAATTTCGTCCAGTGGCCCAGCAAAAAGGAGGAAGGGGAAGCCCATGCCCAGATCATGGCATGGATCAATGCCGGGGTACTTGACCCCATGGACTTTATTTCCCATACCTTCCCCTTTGACCAGGCCCTGGAGGCCTTCGACCTGGTTTCCCGCCGGGAACCGGGCACCAAGAAAATCGTGATTACGTTCTAAAGGAGGGACAGAGCATGAAGGAATCAAAACTGTTCAGCGTGCTTCCGGAATTTATCTGCACCCCCGACGGCATGGCCATTGACCGCCACGGGAACCTGGTGCTTTCCTGCCCCAACTACGCCGAGGACACCATGTCCGGCCTGGTGGCCCGGCTGGATCGGCAGGGAAACTGTGAAAAATGGTTTGACGTGCCTGTGCACCCGGAGACCGGGGTGGCACGGAATATGGGCATCGCCTTTGACGACGACTGGAATGTGTATCTCTGCGACAACCAGGGCTGGAGCGAGCGGCCGGAACTCCTGTACAAGGGCCGGATCCTGAAGCTCCGGGTAGATGATGACGGAACCATTCTGGAAACCACCGTGGTTGCCGACGGCATGGAGCATCCCAACGGCATCCGCATCCGGGACGGCTATATGTATGTGACCCAGAGCTACCTCCACCCGGTGAAGCGGGAGGATGGCAAGCTGACCAGCTGCGTCTACCGGTTCGCATTGGATGAAAAGAATGTACATGTGACCAACACCCTGGCGGACAGGAACATCTTCGCCACCTTCGTCACCCAGAATCCCGACTGCCAGTACGGCATGGACGGCATCGTCTTCGGCCCGGACGGGGCACTGTATGTAGGCAACTTCGGAGACGGAGAAATCTACCGGCTGACCATCGGCCCGGATGGCTCTCTGACCGGCCGGGAGCTTTACGCCAAAGACCCCGAAAACTTGCAGAGCACCGATGGCATGATCTTTGACGATGCCGGGAACCTGTACATCGCGGATTTTTCCGCCAACGCCATTGCCAAGGTAACCCCGGACAGAAAGGTGGAGCGGATGGCCCAAAGCCCGGACTGCACCGGCGTGGACGGCGGCCTGGATCAGCCCGGAGAGCCCATCGTCTGGGACGGGCGGCTCATCGCCTCCTGCTTCGACCTGGTCACCGGGCCGGATAAGGTGAATCAAAAGCACGAAATGCCCGCCACCCTGGTGGAGCTGGAGCTGTAAGGAGGAACGCCATGGACGGTTACATTCTGGCCCATGATCTGGGTACCAGCGGCAATAAGGCGACCCTCTACCGTCCTGACGGCACCCTGGCGGCCAGCGTGGTAAAGGCCTACCCGGTGTCCTATCCCCATCCGGGGTGGGTGGAGCAGGATCCGGAGGACTGGTGGCAGGCGGTCTGCGCCTCCACCCGGGAGCTGCTGGAAGCCTCCGGCGCCGCTTCCGGGGAGATCCTATGCGTCAGCTTCAGCGCCCAGATGATGGGCTGCCTGCTGGTGGATCGGGCAGGAAATCCCCTCCGGCCTATGATCACCTGGGCAGACACCCGGGCAAGCCTCCAGGAAAAGCGGATGCTGGAAGCGGTGCCCATGGAGACGGTATACCGCATTACCGGCCACCGGGCCAGCGCCTCCTATTCGGCGGCAAAGCTATTGTGGGTTCGGGACAATGAGCCGGAGGTATACCACAAGACCTATAAAATGCTCCATGCCAAGGACTTCATCATCCATCGGCTGACAGGACGCTTTGTGACAGACTACTCCGACGCCAGCGGCACAAACCTCTTTGACCTGGAAACGAAGACCTGGTCTGAAACCCTCTGCGATGCCTGGGACATTCCCAGGGAGCTGCTGCCGGAGGCTTATCCCTCTGCCACCAATGCCGGAGGTATCACCGCTGAGGCCGCGGAATGCTGCGGTCTGCGTGCCGGAACCCCGGTGATCATCGGCGGCGGCGACGGAAGCTGCGCCTGCGTAGGCGCGGGCGTGGTAGGTGAAGGAAACACCTACTGCGTTCTCGGCACCTCCTCCTGGATCTCCCGGGCCAGCAGGAAGCCGGTGTATGACAGGGAAATGCGCACCTTCAACTGGGTGCACCTGGATCCCAGCCTGGTGACCCCCTGTGGCACCATGCAGGCGGCGGGATTGTCCTATTCCTGGTTCCGGGACGCTCTGTGCGGCGAGGAACGGCTGATGGCCAGCCAAACCGGCGGCAGCGTATACGCCCTGATCGACCGGCTGGTGGAGAAGACCAGGCCCGGCGCGGGAGGAGTGCTCTTCCTTCCCTACCTGCTGGGGGAGCGGAGTCCCCGCTGGAATCATGACGCCCGGGGCGCTTTCCTGGGCATCCACGCGGATACCGGAAAGGGAGAGCTGGCCCGGGCGGTTCTGGAGGGTGTGGGCTTCAACCTGAAGGTCATACTGGACATTCTGGAGGAAAAGGCCCCTGTGGACGCCCTGACGGTCATCGGCGGCGGTGCCAAGGGAAAGCTCTGGCTGGAAATTCTGGCGAACATCTGGGGAAAGCCCCTGGAGGTGCCGGTGCAGCTGGAGGAAGCCACCAGCCTGGGCGCCGCCATCTGCGGCGGTGTGGGCGTGGGACTGTTCCCGGACTACGAAATTGTCCGGCGGTTTAATCCGGTCAGGGAGGTCATTTCTCCTGACCCGTCTGTAGACTATACCGCCCTGTATGCCGCTTTTAACCAGGCCTATGAGGCTCTGGTGCCCCTGTACAAGACTTTGGCAGGCCTGAGAAAGGAAGGGGCGGAATGAACAAAGAGAAACTGCAAAAGGTCGCCATTGCTCTTCTCGCCATGCAGCGCCACAGCTGGGAGCAGGGTACCGCCATGCAGGCCTTTTGGGAAATGGGTGAGAAGGAGATCGTCACCGCCATGGCCTACGAGGCCGTTTACCGTGCCATGCCCGACGGTCGAACCGCTACCATCGGCGTCACCGATGGTGTGACGGATCCCTGTGCCACCGGAGAAGCTCTGGAGGGCGCGGCACTGTATACCGGTGACCCGGTGCTTCGCCGGGGTGCGGACGCGCTTCGCACCTGGATCCTGGAAAAGGCTCCCCGAAATTCTCAGGGGCTTGTTTACCATCTGACGGGAAGCCACGCCTTCTGGGCGGATTCCATTTACATGGTTCCTCCCTACCTGGCAGCCATTGGGGAATGGGATCGTGCCATGGACAGCCTCAACGGCTACTGGGACGCCCTGTTTGATCCGGAGGCAGGGTTGCTTTGCCACATGTGGGATGAGGATCTGGGCACATTCAGCGACCCAAACCATTGGGGCACCGGAAACGGCTGGGCTTTGGCGGCTCTGGCCCGGATGATTCCCCGTGCCCCCGAGCGTGACCGGGCCTGCCTGATCGGCCGGGCCAGGGCGCTGTTGGACGCTGTCCTTTCCCATATGGAGCCTGACGGCTCCTTCCACGATATTCTGGATGACAGGGCCTCCTTCCGGGAAATCAATCTGAGCCAGATGACCGCGTACACCATTTATCGGGGCATGACAGACGGCTGGCTGGATCCGGAATACGAAGGACAGGCGGTCACCATGCGCCAATGCGCCGATCAGGCCACAGACTCCTGGGGCATTGTCCACCAGGTCTGCGGCGCTCCCACCTTCGACCGGCCGGGACAGTCCCCGGAGGCCCAGGCCTTCGCTCTGCTGATGGAGCATGCGGCCCATTGCTGGCAGAACAAAACCAACGAACAAAGGAGAAAATTATGATCTCTACCGATCTTACACCGGCTCAGCTGGCAGCCTATTTTGACCATACCCAGCTTCGGGCCTACGCCACCCGGGCAGATTTTGAAAAGGTCTGCGCCGAGGCAAAAAGCTACGGCTTCGCCATGGTGGCAATCAATCCCGCGCCGGTGACCCTGTGTAAGGCCCTGCTTGCGGGCACCAACGTCCATGTAGGCGCGGCCATCGGCTTTCCTCTTGGCCAGACCACCATTGCCGCCAAGACCTTTGAGACCCGGGACGCCATTGCGAACGGCGCCGACGAAATCGACTATGTGGTGAACATCACCCAGCTGAAGGAGGGCAACTTCGACTTCATCCGGGAAGAAATGGCATCCATCGTAGGGGTATGTCGGGAAGCGGGCGTGACCTCCAAGGTCATTTTTGAAAACTGCTACCTGACAAAAGCGGAAAAGCTGTCCCTGTGCGCCATTGCCCGGGAGGTCAAGCCGGACTTCATCAAGACCTCCACCGGTTTTGGCACCGGCGGCGCCACCTTCGAGGACGTGGAGCTGATGAAGCAGGCCGTAGGCGATGAAATCCGCATCAAAGCGGCAGGCGGCATCCGGAATCTGGAGACAGCTCTGGGTATGATCCGGCGAGGTGCCTCCCGGATCGGCTCCACGGCCAGCGTTGCCATCGTGGAGGAGCTGAAAGCCCGGTATTAATGCTCATGTGCG
>CAYMWT010000128.1:0-6769 GCA_964394055.1 uncultured Oscillospiraceae bacterium | reverse complement strand
GAGGGAAGTAGTCGATACCGGCCTTGGGGATGGGGTTGCAGGTGACGGTGGTGAGCACCACGGTGTCGCCGTAGCGGCAGATGCACTCGGCGTCGGCCAGCTCCGCTACCTTACCGGTTTCCACGGTAAAGGGACGGCCGCCGATTTCCATTTCGTAAACATGGTGATTGGGATACTGTTTGCGGGTAATCATTTGGAAAATAACCTCCTGTAAAAATTTTATCATTGTCGGGAGGTTTAGCACTTGAAACTGAGGGCGAAGTTCACCATCACTTTCAACTGCTAAAGTGGCTCCCGAAAAATACAATGCGGGGATGCAAAGAAAGGGGCGACGAGAAGTCGCCCCTCCAAAGCTCTTACTTACGGATGCCCAGCTTGGCGATCAGCGCACGGTAACGGTTGATGTCCTTCTTGGCCAGATAGTCCAGCATGTTACGACGCTTACCGACCATCATCAGCAGGCCACGACGGGAGTGGTTGTCGTGCTTGTGGGTACGCAGGTGCTCGGTCAGCTCGTTGATGCGGGCAGTCAGAATGGCGATCTGAACCTCGGGAGAACCGGTGTCGCCTTCGTGGGTTGCGTTGTCCAGGATAACCTGGGTCTTCTTTTCCTTCTGGATCATGATGTTTTCCACCTTTCAATGTGTCACCCGGGAGCCAAGTAAGAGGCTTAGTGGAAATGCGCTGAGCGCTTTCTCCCCAAACTGAGCAGCGGGCATAAAGATTCTCTGGCAAATCGCCAGCCCTCTCATGGTATCATAAGTTTGCCCATTTGTAAAGGATTAATTTCCGAAAACAGGATTTTTCCCGAATTTCTCCCGGGAAATGCGTTCCGTTCAGGCTTCTTTGATTTTCTGAATCAGGGCCTGCAAATCCTGGGAATAGCTGTCATAGACCGGCTGTACCGCCTCCCGGAACCGCTCCCGCTCCCCGGGCTCCAGCTCGGTGACCACACAGCCCAGCTTCACCACAGCCTCCTCGGATTTTGTCTCCTGCTTCTGCCACAGCTCCCGTTCATACAGGGCGGATTCCCTGGCCGCCTCCATGAGGATATCCACATAGCTTTCATCCACCTGGGCCACCTTTTGGAGGGCTACGGTGCTCATGACCTGCATTTCCGGCAGGCGGCAGTGCTCGTCCCGGAGAAAATAGGGCGCCGTTTCGAAATGCCCGGTGGACTCATAGCTGGGCCAGTTGTTTTCCGCGCCGTCGATTTTACCGGTTTGCAGGGCGGAATACACGTCCTCATAGGAGATCTGAACGGCATCGGCTCCCAGCTGCTCCACCACCCGGCTCATAAACCCGGATTCCTGTACCCGGATGGTCAGGCCCGCCAGATCCTCCAGACAGGTGACCTGCTCCCGGGTGTAAAAGCTTCTGGCACCGGCATCAAACCAGCTCAGACCGATGACCCCCACAGCGGAACGGACGTTTTCCAGAACCTCCTGTCCGATTTCCCCGTCCAGCACCCGCCACATGTGGTCGGAGTCGTCATAGAGGTAGGGCAGCTGAAGCACCTCCACCGCCGGATCGTATTCCGACAGAGTTCCCAGAGACACCCGGGTGAAGTCTATGCCGCCGAACTGCACCTGCTCGAAGACGCTGTTTTCGCTGCCCAGAGCGGCGTTGCCGTAGACCCGGATGCGAATGTCGCCGTTGGTGCGCTCCTCCACCAGCTGGGCAAAGAATTTGGCTGCCAGGGTGGTTGGATAGGTGTCGGACTGGTTATCGGCGTAGCGGAGGATCAGCTTGGGCTGTGGCGCTTCCTCTTTCGGGGCACAGCCCCCAAGAACCAGACACAGGCAGACAAGTGCCAGAATTCGTCTCATAGAAGGCCGTCTCCTCCCTTGGCCGCCTGACGGCGGTATTCGGTGGGCGTCATTCCAGTTTTCTTTTTGAAGGCACGGGTAAAGTAGTTGGCGTTCTCATAGCCCACCAGACCCGCCACCTCCGCCGTGGAACGCAGAGGATCCGCCAGCAGCTCCTTTGCCGCCTGCATCCGCAGATCGGTCAGGTAGTCCACAAAGTTTACCCCCATCTCCCGCTTGAACAGGGAGGAAAAATAGGAGGCGTTGATGCCCAGAATGGCGCTGACGGAATCCAGGGAAATGTCACAGAGCATATAGTTATGCCGCAGGTATTTTTTCACCCGGGCCATGAGGGCGCTGGTCTTGTCCCCGGGCACCTGCATTTCGCTGACCTCGGGAGCCAGGGCCTCCAGCTGCCTGTGGCTCTCCGCCTGTCCCGCGGCCCGTTCCACCGCCCGTAATACCTCCGGGGCCTGAACGGGCTTTAGAATATAGTCGCAGGCTCCCAGCTTTACCGCCTCCTGGGCGTAGGTGAAAACCCCGTAGGCGGTGACGAAGATGAGCTTGATGTCCCCGGCCTGGTTCAGGATCCGACGGGCAGCCTCGATGCCGTTCAGCCCCGGCATCTCAATGTCCATAAGCACCACATCCGGATCCCACATGGCGGCGATATCCACTGCCTGGCGTCCGTTTTCCGCCTGGCGCAGACGGCAGCCCTCCCCGAAATGCTCCTCCAGAATAGAGGCAAGCATGGCCCGCTCCATGGATTCATCATCCGCAATCAGAATCTTCAGCATCTTCCCCTTCCTCGCTTTCTTCCAAAATCAGAGGCATCCGCAGCTCCACCCGGGTGCCCTGTCCCAGGGCGGACTCAATATTCAGCCCGAAGCCCTCTCCCCGAAGCCGGAGCCGGGCCGCCACATTGTATAGGCCGATGTGATCCCCGGTATCCGGCGGGGACTTCAGGTTCTCCCGGAGCCGGTTCAGGGCTTCCTCCTCCATGCCCACGCCGTCGTCGGACACGGTGACCAGCAGGGTCTTCCCGGCAGGCTCAATGGATATCACCGCGGTGCCGCCGGCCTCCTTGGGGGCGAGGCCGTGACGGAAGGCGTTTTCCACCATAGGCTGGATCAGGAAGGAGGGCACCAGGGTTTCCGTCAGATCGATGTCCGGGGAAACCTCCCATCTTAGGGCAATCCGATCTCCGAAGCGAACCTTGTTCAGGGTATAAAACTCGTTGACGATCCGCACCTCCCGGGACAAGGGCACCAGAGAGGTATTGCTGGCCAGGGAGTACCGGAACAGATTGCCCAGAGAGCCAATGAGGGCGTGGGTCTGCTCCGCTCCCTCCTGCTGGGAGGTGTAGAGGATCACGTTCAGGGTGTTGAACAGGAAGTGGGGGTTGATCTGGCTGCGAAGCTTCTGAAGCTTTTCCTGCTCCATCAGGGTTTCCAGCTCCAGGGCCTCCTTCTGCTTGGTATACAAGGCCCGCTCCATGTCGTTGCGCTCCTCCAAAACCGCCACCTGCCGGCCCATGGCACGCTTCATCTCGTTAAAGGCCCGGGCCATGGCGCCGATCTCATCATCCCGGCTTTCGTCCACATCCGGGGTGTTCAGGTCTCCCCGGCTGACCGCCTGGGCCGCCGCTGCCATCTGGCGGACAGAGCAGATCAGGGTCAGCAGCGGCATGGCCATGCCGATACAGGAGAACATACACAGGACGAACATGATGGTCTGAAACCGCATCAGCCGGTCGCTGAGGCGGCTGAGCTGAGAAAAGGCGCTCTGGCTGTCCCGGATGGTGCATTCCAGCAGCTGCTGGGTGTACTGCCGGGTATAGCTGCCGCAGGCGGAGGCCTTGTTATAGTATAGATCCGCTGCCCGGTCGTCCTCTCCTCTCTCAACCATGGTCAGGATATCGGAGACAAAGCCGGAAAAGGTCTCATAGGTGGTCGCGGAGGCGTTGGCCAGCAGATACTGCTCCTCGCTGCCGCTGGTAAGGCCCATATCGATCTGGGACAGATAGGAGGCGGAGGCCTGCTGGGACTGGGTGACCTGGTCAATAAAGGCCTGGGTGTCGCCGTAGTCCCAGCGGTAGTCGCCCAGGGTGCGCATACTGTCTTCCAGGGCGTTCAGGTACTGGCTGATCAGACGGATCTGCTGGGTGCGCTGCTGCTGGGGCAGAATCACCGCCTGGGTCTGATACCGGTTGAGGCCCAGCTCTGCCAGCAGGACAAGGAGGAAGACCAGGAAAAAGGTCAGAACCTGCCGTACCAGAGAGGGTGAGGATGCCTTCCGCTGTTCCAAGTGCCGTGCCCCTTTCTGTCGAATTCTGTGGGAAAAGAATGTCCGGCGGAGTGCCGGACACTGTTTATGGCTAGTATAGCATTTTTCCTGAGGCGAATCAAGGCCTTTCCAGTGCCATTCGGTGCTGAAGGTGGATCCCGATATGTCCCACACCCAGAATTGCGGCGGCAATCAGCATAACTCCTACCCTTCCATAGATTCCCAGAAGGAAAAACGCCGCAACCGGCAAGGTCGCGCCTGCCAGGGGAATACCCAGAATGGAACTGTAGAAATCGGACAGTTCCCCTTTGCTTCGGAAATACCGCACCCACCAGATCTCATACAGCACCATCAGCGCAAAGGCCGCCACCAGCCACAGTGACCAGGCTGTGAAGGGGTGAAAATTAAAATCGGAAAATACCAGGGCGCAGCAGGTAGTGAGCGCTTCCCCAGTCCGCTCAAGGAGCAGCAAAAGCTTCTTTTCTCCCTCCGGGGTATAGCCCTTTGGCTGGCGCTTTGCCCAGAGCATATTGGGAATAAACAGCATCAGCAAAAAGAGAAGACCCACATAGGAAAATCCAAATGTTCCAAGCATACTTGTTTCCTCCGATAGAAGATGGGCAAGAGAAAAGGACGCTACCGAAAAGTAGCGTCCCTTTTTCTCGATTGTTCGTATTCAGCTGCCTGAAGGCTCTTTCAGCAATTAGCCGTTGGCGCGCATCTGAGCGAAGCACTCGCTGCAGTATACGGGACGGTCGGACTTGGGCTGGAAGGGAACCTTGGCTTCGCCGCCGCAACGGGCGCAGGTAGCGGTGAAGAACTCACGGGGGCCACGGGTGGCGTTCTTGCGAGCGTCACGGCAAGCCTTGCAGCGCTGGGGCTCGTTCTGGAAGCCGCGCTCTGCGTAGAATTCCTGCTCACCGGCGGTGAACACAAATTCGTTGCCGCACTCTTTGCACACTAAAGTCTTATCTTCGTACATTTGGAAATACCTCTCTTCGGTTTCTTGTGCCCCGTGAAATTCCAAGTTCAATGTTATAACGCAGGGTCAAAATAGTATGTGGCTAAATACTGCCACATATCGGATTATATACAAATCCCAAGGATTTGTCAATAGTTTATGAATGTTTTTTTCAATTTTCTTCTCTCTTTGGCGGTATGCACAAAGGGCGCACATTTGTACACCGGAAAGCAACTTCCTTAAATGGAAAATTGGGCCTGGCCCTCATAGGGGATATGGAGATGGTCATAGGCCAGGGCGGTGACGCACCGTCCCCGGGGCGTCCGGGTGAGAAAGCCCAGCTGCATCAGGTAAGGCTCGTATACGTCCTCCAATGTCACCGCTTCCTCGCCGATGGTGGCAGCCAGGGTTTCCAGGCCCACCGGGCCGCCGCCGTAATTCTGGATGATGGCAGTGAGCATCCGCCGGTCGATGTTGTCCAGGCCCAGCTTGTCCACCTCCAGCCGCTTCAGGGCCAGATCCGCCGCCTCCCTGGTGATGGTGCCGTCTCCCATGACCTCCGCGAAGTCCCGGACACGGCGGAGGAAGCGGTTGGCGATTCGGGGAGTGCCCCGGCTCCGGGAGGCAATCTCCATAGCGCCCTCTGGCTCAATGGGCATTCCCAGAATGGTGGCGCTTCGGGTTACGATTTTTGCCAGCTCCTCCGGGGTATACAGCTCCAGCCGCAGGTTCACGCCGAACCGATCCCGGAGGGGCGCGGAAAGCTGGCCCGCCCGGGTGGTGGCGCCCACCAGGGTAAACTTGGGCAGATCCAGGCGGATGGAGTTGGCGCTGGGGCCTTTGCCCACGATGATGTCAATGGCAAAGTCCTCCATGGCGGGGTACAGGATTTCCTCCACTACCCGGTTTAACCGGTGGATTTCGTCGATGAAGAGAATGTCCCCAGGATTCAGGTTGGTGAGCAATGCTGCCAAGTCGCCGGGCTTTTCAATGGCGGGGCCGGAGGTCACCCGGATGCCCGCACCCATCTCGTTGGCAATGACCCCGGCCAGGGTAGTCTTGCCCAGGCCCGGAGGGCCGTAGAGCAGGGTGTGATCCAATGGCTCATTTCGCCGCCGGGCAGCCTCAATATAAATGGACAGATTCCCCTTGGCCTTTTCCTGACCGGTGTAGTCCGCCAAAAGCTTTGGCCGCAGGCCGATCTCCCCGGCGTCCTGGGGGGCGAAGGTGGGAGAAATGATGGGGGATTCCAGATCCTGGGAGAACTCTAAGCTCATATTTTTGCCTCCAAAATTTCGTTACTTCATCACCATGGCCCGGAGGGCATAGCGTACCAATTCCTCGGTGGACATGTTGGGATCCGCGCCCTTGAGGGCAGCGCTGATCTCGGCGGGAGAATACCCAAGCTCCTGCAAGGCGGCGTTTGCCAGGGCGGCGGCGCTGGTCTGGGCCGGCGCGGGAGCGCTGGTTCCGGTGGAGAAGTCCAGCTCCATGCCGCTGCCGCCGATCTTGTCCTTCAGCTCCAGGATAATTCGCTGGGCGATCTTCTTGCCGATGCCCTGGGCGGCGGTGAGCATTTTCTCGTCTCCGGTCATGACGGCCAGGGTGAAGTTTTGAGGGCCGCCGGAGGAGAGAATGGCCATGGCGGCCTTGGGGCCGACCCCGTTGACGGAGGTCAGCAGCTCATAGCACCGCTGCTCCTCCCGGCTGGAAA
>CAYMWT010000127.1:0-6771 GCA_964394055.1 uncultured Oscillospiraceae bacterium | reverse complement strand
CCGACCTCCATCTTCCAAATTCTTAATCCCACGTTAAGAAAGTCTTAAAGTTACAAGGATTGACAAAAGGGTTACCGTCTGATATACTATTCGTACTAGGACAGCTAGTACAGTTAGCACAGTTTAGGAGGGGTATTATGGTGATATTAAACTATCGGGATTCCCGGCCCATTTACGCCCAGATTTTCGACGGCTTTCGGGATCAGATTGCCTCCGGGGTTTTGCAGCCGGAGGAGCGGCTCCCCAGCGTGCGGGAGCTGGCGGGCCAGCTGGCCATCAATCCCAACACCATCCAGCGGGCCTACCGGCAGCTGGAAGCCGAGGGCTGGATCCTCACAATTCCCGGCAAGGGCTGCTTCGTCTGCGGAGACGCGGCGCCCCGGGAGCGGGAAAAGCAGCGTTGGTTCGCCGCCTTTGACGAATCTGCGGGCGCGCTGACCGAGCTGGGAGTTCCCCGGCAGGAGCTGATCGAGCGAATCGAGAAGGGAGACAAGTAACATGCTGGAAATGAAAAACGTTGTGAAGTGCTTCGGCAGCTTCAAGGCTCTGGATGATCTGACCATGACCGTGCCCAAGGGCGCTGTCTACGGCCTGGTAGGCCCCAACGGTGCGGGCAAGTCCACCGCAATCCGCCACTATACCGGCGTCTATCGTCAGACCGGCGGCACCGTGACCCTGGACGGCCAGCCGGTATTCGAAAACCCGGCAGCCAAGGAAAGGATCGGCTACATCCCCGATGACGTGTTCTACTATCCCACCGCCACCCTGGCGGACATGATGAAGTTCTACGCCGGGATCTATCCCAAATTTGACAAGGAGCTTTTCACCCGGCTCAATGAGGCCTTCCACCTGCCTATGGCCAGTCCCATCCGCCGGTTCTCCAAGGGCATGCAGAAGCAGGCAGCCTTCCAGCTGACCATTGCCTGTCGTCCGGAGGTGATGATCCTGGACGAGCCTGTGGACGGCCTGGATCCGGTAATGCGCCGTCAGGTCATGAGCCTGATCCTCTCCGACGTTGCCAGGGACGGGGCCACGGTGCTGATCTCCTCCCACAACCTCCGGGAGCTGGAGGACGTGTGCGACCATGTGGGCATTATGGATCACGGCAAAATGCTGCTGGAAAAGAGCCTGGCGGACATGCAGGGCAGCACCCACAAGCTTCAGATCGTGGGCGACATTCCCAAGGGATTGGACATTCTCAACGAGACAGGCTCCGGCCGCCTGAAGACCTACATCATCCGGGGCAACCGGGAGATTCTGGAACAGAAGCTCACCGCCGCCAAGCCTGTGTATTTTGACCTGCTGCCCCTGTCTCTGGAAGAAATCTTCATCTATGAGCTGGGAGGAAAGGACTATGGCGTTAAGGAAATCCTTCTTTAATATGGCAAAGGAACTGCGGGAGAGCGTGGAACGGTACGCGCCGCTGTGGGTGCTCTACAGCATGACCCGGAACGTCTCCGACGCCCAGAGCCTGGAAGAAAGAATATTTGGTGAATCTGGAGGAAAGTGCTATGCAGTCAAAGAGATCCTTCTTTAATAAAACGGCATTCAGGAAGAACATGACCCGGTTTGCCCCGGTGTGGATTCTGTATTCCCTGTTTCTGGTAATGGCTGTGGTAACCAGCTTTATGCGAAACGGGGCCCAGGACTCCCAATACTATTTTACCTACTATTTTCTGAACATGACTACGTCCCTGGGGGCGTTCAACGTATGCTACGCTCTGGTAACGGTTCAACTGCTGTTCGGCGATTTGTATAACAGCCGGATGTGCTACGCCCTTCACGCCCTGCCCATGCGACGGGAAAACTGGTTTGTCACCAACGTGGTGTCCGGGCTGGTATTCTCCCTGATCCCCACCCTGGTCATGGCTCTGTCTGCCCTGCCTCTGCTGGGACGCAGCATGTTCCAGGGCGCCTGGAAGCTGGCCTTCCTGAACATGGTCATTTCCAATCTGCAATACATCTGCTGCTTCGGTCTGGCAGTGTTCAGCGCCATGTGCGTGGGAAATCGATTCACCATGATCGCGGGCTACGGCCTGCTCCACGCCGGCGCGGAAATCGCCTACTGGGTGGTGGACGCCCTCTACACTCCCATGCTCTACGGCGTAATCACCCCGGTGCATCCGGCAAGCGTGATGACCCCCGCTTACCACATGACCAAGCAATTTTACGAGTATACCCAAACCGGAGAGCTGTACCTGCTGGCCAAGGAGAAAAACTGCCTGTGGACAGAGCTGCCCGCGGAATTCTCTCTCACCGGGAACTGGTGGCAGCTGTTGGCCGTTGCGGGGGTTGGCATTGTGTTCCTGGCCCTTGCCCTGGTTCTGTACCGGAAGCGGGATCTGGAATGCGCCGGAGACGCGGTGGCCTTCCCCTTCCTCCGGCCTGTGTTCCAGGTGCTGTGCACTCTGTTCGTCACCACGGGCAGCTGGTATATTCTCAGAGACATGATCGGAAGAGATTCCCCGGAGTTCATGAAATACGTTCTGCTGGCCGTGGCCATGATCGTGGGCTGGTTCATCGGCAGAATGCTGGTGGAGCGGAGCACCCGGGTCTTCGGCAAGCGGAACTGGTACGGCCTGGGGATCCTGGCGGCTGTCATGGCCCTGAGCCTGGTGTGCACCCACTTTGACGTGCTGAACATCGAGGAGCGGATCCCCGACCCGGATAAAATTGAGCGGGTTTCTCTGGGCAGCAACTACACGTTGGACTATCCCCTGACAGACAAGGCGGACATTGACAAGATTCTCCGGCTGCACAGCCTGGCCATTGACGAGCGGATCGACGACTGGGGCCTGTACGTCCGGGGCAAGGACGGCACCTTTGTAGGGGTGGTGGACAGCAACGACGACAAGTACGACCTGACCCAGGAGAACCCGGATCTGGCCCAGGCGGCAAACATCCGGATCTACTACACCATGAAAAACGGCAGCACCATGGAGCGCCGGTACAACATCTGGACAGAGAAGGAGTCCGGCAGCATTGCCCGGGAGCTGCTCAGCCGCTGGGATGTGATCAGCGACAGCAAAACCACGGTACGGGATGGCCATGTGGTCAACGGCGCGGAGTATTCCGCCCAGAACATCCTGGCCTTCACCCTCCATGGAGATCGGGTGCTGAAGGATGACCCGGATCTGAGTAAGACGGCTCTGTCCTTCCTGGACGCGGTCAAGGCGGACTGCAAGGCCGGAACCATGGCCCAGGACGACAACTTCCACATGGGCTTCTTCCGGAAAACCACGCCCTCCGAGGACTGGGACGGCAATGTATACCATGAGCAGGCCTACCACCTCTATGTGCACCTGGGCGGGATGGATCTTTCCTGGATGGTCAATGTCTACCCCGACTGTGAGAACACCATCCGCTGGCTTCAGGCCCACGGTCTGCTGGAAGGCTGGGAGGTCATTCCGGACAAAAACGTGGAATGGAACAGCCTGTGGGAAGGCGCAATGAAAGATGCCCAATCCGGCGGCACTGTGGATACGGTTGCTTTCAAGTAATCAGGCCCTTTTTGGACGCCCGGTTCGGGCGACGGGTAACACCGGATCGTTACGGCGGTAAGCCAAATACCATTTAGGGCTTCTACATACATAGCAGGTCTGTCTCGACCATGAGACAGACCTGCGTTTTTGTTTCCGGATCCTTCCGACGGACGCCGAAAAAAAGATGAAATTTTTATGAACTTTCACAAGGGCAAAGGAAAGCCGAAACGGTTGACGAAAAAACCAGGAAACGGTATAATGTATATGGACGTTTTGGTTTGTACTTATGGACAAAACGGATGCGTCAAACTGATTTTTGAGCAGGTAATACAAATGATCGATACGAAAATTGTAGATTTATACCAAAGACTTGACCTCGACAGAGGGAGCGCCCAGGGTGGTACCCTGGAGGCCTGGCTCTGGAACACCCCGACAGCCATCAGCCCCATCCGGCGGCAGCGGCCCGCGGTGCTGATCCTCCCCGGAGGCGGCTATAACCACGTCTCTGCCCGGGAGGCGGAGCCGGTGGCCCTCCGGTTTCTGGCACAGGGGTACAACGCCTTTGTGCTGCGCTATTCCGTCTATCCCAGCCGGTTCCCCACCGCCCTCCGGGAGGCGGCCATGGCCATGAAATACATCCGGGCCAACGCCGGAGAATATGAGGTCAACCCCCATATGGTGGCCGCCATTGGCTTCTCCGCCGGAGGTCATCTCTGCGGCACCCTGGGCACCCTGTTTGACAGTCCGGAGGTAGCGGACATCGCCTCCCCGGAATGTCTCCGTCCCGACGCTTTGGGACTGTGCTATCCCGTGGCGGTGTCCTGGGGCAGAACCCATACCGGCAGCTTTGAAAGGCTCCTGGGGAATGACCCGGCCCAGTGGCAGCGGCTGAGCCTGGATCATCTGGCCCGGGCGGACATGCCGCCCACCTATCTCTGGCACACCCGGACAGACGAGGCCGTGCCGGTGCGCAATTCCCTGGTGCTGGCCCAGGCTATGGAAGAAAAGGGTGTGGACTTCACCCTGCGCGTTTACCGCAATGGCCCTCACGGCCTGTCCCTGGGGAACGAGCAATGCTATGGTGTAAAAAATGTTCCGGAAAGCAGCCCGGATATCTTGGATTGGCCGGAAAATATGATGGATTTCTTCCGGGAAGTGGGCTTCCACATCACGGACGAGGAGGTACCCCATGAATGACATTCAGTTTGTAGGTGAGCACGCCACCACCTTTGAGGTGCGCTGGCATTCCCACGAGCAGTGGGAGCTGGTGTACTGCACCTGGGGCGAGGGAAGCTTTCAATTTGAAAACGGCACCATTATGCAATACCGGGAGGGAGACACGGTGGCCATTCCGCCCAAGGAGACCCACTGCAATTCCAGCCAGGAGGGCTTCAAAAACCTCCACATCCGCATGGCAGACCCGGCCTTCCCCTACAAGACCGCCTTCCGGGTCTCCGACGATTTGGACCGGCATCTGCGGGAGGTATTCCAGCAGGCGAAATACTACTACCTTTCGGACATCCGCCGGTGCGAGCTGGTGCTGTCCGCCTTGGGTGAGCTGATTTCCAGCTATATGGTGGTTTTCCGGAGCAACTCCGACTTTTCCGCTCCCGTGGAGCAGATCCGGAGCATGATCCTAAGGTGCTACGCCGCCCCGGATTTCGCCCTGGACGACTACATCCAGCAGCAGCCCTTCCACTATGACTATCTGCGCAAGCTCTTCAAAAAGGAGATCGGGGTGACACCTCTGGAATACATGACCCGTCTCCGGATGAAAAAGGCCAGCACCATGCTCACCGCCCAGGGGGACAACGACTACTCCGTGGCGGAGATCGCCAGGCTCTGCGGCTACGAGGACGCGTTGTATTTTTCCCGGGTATTCAAGAAAACCTTCGGGGTTTCTCCCACGGTTTTTGTCAGTCAGCGCAACAGTGTGGCGGAAACCGGTGAAAAACCGGAAATCTAAATCCGTTTTGTGAATATGTTGTTCCGAATATGACATGGTATTCAACAAAATGACGGGCTATAATGTTTATTAAGACCATAAATTGTATCTTTCCACCAAAAACGCCCGTTTCTTTTTGTGAAATTCGATGATTCCCGTGTTTTCGGAATCAGAAATCTGGGAAAAAGCGAATTTTCTTTCCCGAAAAATCCGGATTTCCTTTTCAAAAACAGGCGAAATGAAAAATATTTACATAGGAGTGTATGTATCATGAAGTTCGACATTCGCTACGCCAACCATCCCGAGGATTCCAAGCGGTATGACACCGCCGAGCTGCGCCGTCATTATCACATCAGCAATATCTTCGAGAAGGATTCCATCAACCTGACCTATTCCCACCAGGATCGGATCATCGCCGGCGGCATTATGCCCGTGGACGAGGACCTGGTGCTGGAGAGCTGCAAGGAGCTGGCCGCTCCCTACTTTCTGGCCCGCCGGGAGCTGGGCGCCATCAACGTAGGCGGCGAGGGCGTTATGGTGCTGGACGGCGTGGAATACAAGGTCGGCCACAAGGACGGCATCTACGTGGGCATGGGCACCAAGGAGCTGGTCTTCAAGTCCGTGGACAAGGAGAACCCCGCCAAGTTCTACATCAATTCCTGCCCCGCTCACAAGACCTATCCCACTGTCCTGATCCCCATGGACAAGGCCCGCTACAACCACCTGGGCACCCAGGAGACCGTCAACGAGCGGATCCTGCGGCAGTACGTCCATCCCGCCGTCTGCCAGAGCTGCCAGCTGAGCATGGGCATGACCGCTCTGCTTCCCGGCAACGTCTGGAACACCATGCCCAGCCACACCCACGAGCGCCGCATGGAGGTCTACTTCTACTTTGAGATCGCCCCCGATCAGGCTGTCTTCCACATGATGGGCCAGGGCCAGGAGACCCGGCACATCGTCATGCACAACGAGGAGGCCGTGATCTCTCCCTCCTGGTCCATCCACTCCGGCGTGGGCACTGCCAACTACACCTTCATCTGGGGCATGTGCGGTGAGAACCAGGACTTCGACGACATGGACGGCATTCCCACACAAGACCTGCGGTAAGTTGAAAGTTGATAGTTGAAAGTTATGGAATGTTACCGATTTCCGGTTAAAAGAACGCGTTCAGATAATTTCAATTTGTCGCGAAGCGACTCCTCAACTTTCCACTTTACACTTTCCACTTTCAACTCAACACGGTTTACGTCCGGTTAATCCAACCCGCTCTTCCGGTCACCTCCGGCGTCTCAAAGAACCGCGCGGTCAGATCCCGGTGGCTATCGTTCCAGGGATCAAAGCCCA
>CAYMWT010000126.1:0-6801 GCA_964394055.1 uncultured Oscillospiraceae bacterium | reverse complement strand
AACAAAACAGACAGGAGAAAGAGACATGTCAAACTTCAGCAAGCTGTTTTCCCAATATGACCGTTTGGTCTTGTTCGATACGGAAACCACAGGCCTTCAATGCAGCCGGGATGAGATCATCGAGTTCGCCGCTGTAGCGGTGGAACAGGTGGCAGGCGAGGCAAAAGTGGTGCGGGAATATGACGAACTGGTGGCCCTGTCCCCGGGAGGCTTTGTGCCGCCGAAAATTGAGCAGCTCACCGGCATCTCCACCCAGGATCTCCGGGAAAGGGGACTGCCCAAAACCCGGGTCTGCCGGGACATTGGGGAGCTGATCGGGGGAAACACCCTGCTGCTGGCCTACAACGCCCATTTTGATCTGAGCTTTTTGTACTACATGCTCCTTCGGGACGGGGATCCCGCCATCCTGAAGGGGAAGGATAAGCTGGATCTGCTCACCGTGTACAAGGATCGCCACAGCTATCCCCATCGGCTGTGCAATGCCATCGAGGCCTATGGCCTTACCGGCAAGGTGGTGAACTCCCACCGGGCGGTGGATGATGTGCTGGCCACCGTGGCGGTGATGGAGGAAATGGAACGGGAAAAGGATGATCTACATTGTTATGTAAACATATTTGGGTACAATCCCAAGTACGGTGTGGAGGGAAAACCCATTGGTTCTGTGGTGTATAAGCCCCAGGGCTATGACCCGGTGAAGCCCCTTTATGAGAAGTGAGAACCTGAAAGAAGGAAAACTATGATCAATTCCAACGCCTATGCCCTGGGGGCAAACCGATCCTGCATCCGGGACTTATTTGAATATGGCCGTCAGCGGGCGGCCATTGTGGGGGAAGACCACGTCTATGATTTCTCTCTGGGCAACCCTTCCATTCCCTCTCCCAGGGAGGTGGATCAGGCGGTTCGGGAAATTTTATCCGACACGGATTCCCTGAAGATCCATAGCTATACCACCGCTGTGGGAGATTACGAGACACGAAAGGCCATCTCCGAGGATCTGAACAGCCGGTATGGAGTCTCCACCCGGCCTGAGGATTTTTTCCTGGGCTGCGGGGCTGCCCCGGAGCTGGTGGCGGTGTTCCGGGCACTGGCGATTCCTGGGGGAGAGGTGCTGACTGTTGCCCCCTATTTCCCGGAATATAAGCCCTTTGTCCAGGAAGCGGGCCTGAATTTCCGGGTAATCCCGCCGGATGTGCCGGATTTTCAGATCTCTCTGGAGGCTGTGGAGAAGGAGCTCAATCCCCATACCCAGGCGGTGCTGATCAACTCTCCCAATAATCCCTCCGGTGTGGTGTATACCCGGGAGACCCTGGCAGGCCTGAGCCGGATCCTGGAGGAAAAGAGCCGGGAATTCGGTCACCCCATTTATCTGATCTCCGACGAGCCCTATCGGGAGCTATGCTATGGAGTAGAGGTGCCCTTCGTTCCCGGTCTGTACCCCAATACGGTGATCTGCTATTCCTACTCCAAGTCTTTGTCTCTGCCGGGAGAGCGGATTGGGTATATTTACGTTTCCGGTGAGGCGGAGGACAGTGAGGCGCTGTACGCTGCCATAGCGGGAGCTGCCCGAGCCTGCGGCCATGTGTGCGCCCCCTCTCTGTGGCAGAAGGTCATTGCCCGGTGCGCCCACCTGCGGCCGGATCTTCAGAGCTACGACAAAAACCGGAAGGCCTTGTATGAGGGCCTACGGGCAATGGGGTACGAAATGGCAAAGCCGGACGGGGCCTTTTACCTGTTTATCAAGGCGCCCGGTGGAGATGCCAACGAATTTTCCCAGCGGGCCAAGGAAAGGGATCTGCTGGTGGTGCCTGGGGACGGGTTCGGCTGTCCCGGGTATTTCCGGATCTGCTACTGTGTCAGCTTTGAGACGATTATGGGAAGTTTGCCTGTGTTTGAAGAGTTGATCCGGGAATACGAGGATCAATAATTGCAAAAAGCCGCCGATTCTTTTGGAACCGGCGGCTTACTGTTACGCTTAACCAAGACCCTGATACTTCCGGGCTGTGTCCCGGTATACCCGAACGATCTGCTGCAAAATCTCAATGTGGGGAAAGCTTTTGTGGTAGATCAAATTGGTATCCCGTACCATGCTCAGATTTTCAATGGGCAGCACGGCCAGCTTTCCCTTTCTGGCCTCCTCCATGCAGGAGCTTCCCGGGAGCACCGATACCCCCAGATCCTTCTGGATCAGGCTTTTGATGGTGGCCACGTTGTCCAGCTCCACCATGATGTGGAAGCTGTCGATGCTCTCCCCGATGCTTTCCAGGGCGGAGGCAAACAGCATTCTGGTGGAGGAGCTGTCGCCCCGGAGGATCAGGTTTTCCCGCCGGAGCTGGTCTACCGTGACCATGGCGTTTTTGGCCAGGGAATTGTCTTTGGATACCACACAGGCCAGGTAGTCTGTGCTCAGCATCAGGCTGTTGAGGTCGGGATCGCTGGTTTTTCCCTCGGCAATGGCAATGTCAATCTCAAAATTGGTGAGCATTGTATAAAGATTTTTTATGGTATCTGTGATTATGATTATGTTTAGTCCGGGGTTTTCCTGGCCGCACCGGGTCAGAACCTCCATCACAAAATTGCTTTCCGAGGTATGGGTGACCCCCACACGAAGCTGGCGGATATCCCGCTGGGCACAGGAAATTTCCCGCTGCATGGCTGCGGCCATGGCACGGAATCGTTTCGCGTATTTTACCGCGATTTCTCCCTGGACAGTCAGCTCCAAATTCCCCTTTTTCCGCACAAACAGAGGGGCTCCCAGGGACTGCTCCAGAAGGGCAATGTGATGGCTTACCGCGGGCTGAGTCAAAGACAGACGTCTGGCAGCCCCAGTGAAGCTCTTTTCCTCTGCCACAGCAAGCAGCGTCTCTACCTTTCCGTCCAGCATGGAGAAACCTCCTGTCATAACTATTAAAATTTTTTTGGTATCACTCAAGAAAACTTATTTTACTTTATTGCTGTTTCGGTATAGAATGCAGTATATCACATTGGCCGGAAAACCGCAAGAGCGTGTCTCTTCTTTTCGGCGAAAGGAAGTTCCTCATGCCTGCTTTTTTATCCCATGCCACCGCTTCCGCCCAGATCATCATTTCCATATCCCTGATCCTGTTCTCCGGCTTTGCCATGACCCGGATCACCAAGCGGCTTCGGCTGCCCAATGTCACCGCCTACATTCTGGCGGGGATCCTGCTTGGCCCCTACTGCCTGAAGCTGGTTCCCACCTCCTTCGTGGAAGGCTCGGATTTCCTGGCGGACATTGCCCTGGCCTTTATTGCCTTCAGCACCGGCGAATTCTTCCGGGTGGAGACCCTGAAGAAAAGCGGCTGGAAGGTCATTGCCATCACCGTTCTGGAAAGCCTGACGGCTTCCATTCTGGTATTTATTGTCACCTATTGGATCCTGGGTGTGGGACTGGGATTTTCCGTGGTTCTCGGCGCTCTGGCCGCGGCCACCGCTCCCGCCTCTACCCTGATGACCATTCGTCAGACCGGAGCGAAGGGCGAGTTCGTGGATACCCTGCTTCAGGTGGTGGCTCTGGATGACGTGGTTGGATTGCTGGCCTACAGCATTGCCATCTCGGTTGCCGTGGCAGGGATGACCGGCGGCTTTCACGTTTCCAGTATTCTAAAGCCTTTGGCGGTGAATACCGGTGTGTTTCTTCTGGGCGGCTTATTCGGCATCCTGATGAAGCTGCTTATGCCAAAGGGCCGCTCCACGGACAACCGGCTGATTATTTCCGTAGCCACCCTGTTTGCCTTCTGCGGTGTATGCACCGTATTGGATGTGTCTCCGCTGCTGGGCTGTATGTCTATGGCAACGGTGTATATCAACATCACCGACGATGACAAGATTTTTAAGCAGCTCAACTATTTCAACCCGCCCATTCTGCTGATCTTCTTTGTCCGTTCCGGCCTGAACTTCCGGCTCAGTGCCTTGACTGACATGAGCGCGGCAGTGGCCGGGGTACCGTTGCTGGTGATTGGCGTTGCCTATTTCCTGGTTCGGATTTTGGGAAAATATCTGGGCGCTTTCCTGGGCTGCTCCCTGGTGCATAAGCCTCCACGGGTGAGAAATTATCTTGGACTGGCCCTGATTCCCCAGGCAGGCGTGGCCATCGGTCTGGCAGCCCTGGGCGCCAGAACCCTGGGCGGGGAAGCCGGTCAGGCGCTGGAAACCGTGATTCTGGCATCCAGCGTGCTTTATGAGCTCATCGGCCCAGCCTGCGCAAAGCTTTCCCTGTATCTCAGCAAATCCTATTCCAACGACCTGGATCAGTTGGCCCCTGTTTCTCCAGAGCCGGGGAAAAACGCCGTGGATCTTCTCATTGAACAGATTCAGGCCATTCAGAAGGAGCTTCCCGACCACACGGGAGAAATGAGCCCCAATGAGCGGGCCTTCCTGGAGGCCGCCGAGGAGCAATACGCCTTTTTGGGGCGGCAGCACCGCAGAAACGGAAAATAAGGAGGAAAAAACATGTTTGCATCATTTGCCGATCCCATTGGATCCTATCTTGGCGGCTGGGCCACAGACCTGACAGCGCCTTCCATCTTTCTTCGGCTGGGTTTGGCGGTTATTCTGGCTGCTGTGATTGGCTGTGAACGCTCCAACAAGCGTCACTCCGCGGGGCTTCGAACCTTTATTCTGGTCTCCCTGGCCTCGGCCAGCGCCATGCTGGTGGATATCTACCTGACACGAATGACCCGCTTGGAGATTCCGGTACTGTCCGCCGCGGCCATCATTGGTGAGGCCATGCTCAGCGGCAATTCTGTCCTGTTTAACGCCCGGAACCAGATTCGGGGGCTGACCACCTCGGCCGGACTTTGGGCCTGCGGAATATTGGGTCTTGCGGCAGGAGCCGGGTTCTATACCCTGACCCTGACTGCTTTCCTCTTCCTCCTGTGCATTCTCACCTATCTCCCGGCTGTGGAGGTTTGGCTGACAAACCGCTCCAACCATTTTGAGATTCACCTGGAGCTGAAGGATAAGTGCAATCTTCAGGACTTTGTCACCACCATCCGCCGCCTGGGAATGACCATTGACGACATCGAGTCCAATTCCGCCTACATCGGCTCCGGCCTCAGCGTCTATACCGTGATGATCTCCGTCAGCAGCAAGGAGCTGAAAAAGTACAAGTCCCATAGCCAGATCATTCAGGCGCTGGCTACCCTGGATTACATTTACTACATCGAGGAAATGCGATAAAAGATCTGAAAAGTTAAGAATACCGCCGGTTCTCATGGAACCAGCGGTATTTTGATATGATATTTTGCTTGTTATTCCAAATCTTCTCCGGCTTCCCGGTAGGCGCTGTCCAGAGGAGAGGCGTGCTTTGCTTCCTGCTTGTATTTCGCTACGAACTTGGCCGCCTTGTCCACAGGCAGGTTGGTGCCGGGGCCGGCCACACAGCCACCGGGACAGGCCATGCCCTCCAGCAGGTAGCCGTTGTATTTTCCGGCCTTTGCCATCATCATCAGCTTCCGGCAGTCCCGGAGGCCTTCGGCGTTGGCAATTTTCAGTTCCATTTCCGGATGCTCGGTCTTGATCAGATCCGCGACCGCACCGGCCACGCCGCCGGACACGGCAAAGCCACGACCGGCACCGGTGCCCTCGTTCAGGTAATCCTGAGGCTCGATCTGGTCAAAGTTTACTTCCTTGGCCTCGAACATGCCCATCAGCTCTTCAAAGGTCAGCACGAAGTCCACATCGCTGCGGATGTTCTCCCGGATGGCTTCCAGCTTTTTGGCGGCGCAGGGGCCGACAAAGACCACCTTGCAGTCCGGATATTCCTTCTTCAGGTACCGGGCGGTGAAGACCATGGGGGTCAGGGTCATGGAGATGTTCTTCATTTCCTTGGGGAACAGCTTCTCAATCATGGAGTGCCAGGCAGGGCAGCAGGAGGTTGCCATGTAGGGCTGCTCCTTGGGCACCTTCTGGAGGAAGTCCTTGGCCTCCTCGATGGTGCACATATCCGCACCGATGGCCACTTCCACCACCCGCTCAAAGCCCAGCTGCTTCATACCGGCCACGAATTTGCCGGGGGAGACCTGACCGCTGAACTGGCCGATAAAGGCGGGCGCCACAATGGCGATCACCTGGTCGCCCTTGAGGATGGACTGGATCACCTGGAAGATCTGGCCCTTGTCCACAATGGCGCCGAAGGGGCAGGATACCAGACACTGGCCGCAGGCCACACACTTATCCTGGTTGATCACAGCCCGTCCATGCTCGTCAGAGCCGATGGCGTCCATGCCGCAGGAGGCGGCGCAGGGACGCTCCATGTGGATAATGGCGTTGTAGGAGCAGGCAGCGGCGCACTTGCCGCACTTGATGCACTTCTCCTGGTCGATCTGGCTTTTGCCGTTGACAAAGGAAATAGCGCCCTTGGGGCAGACCCGCTGACAGGAGGCGGCCAGACAGTTCTGGCAGTTCTCCGTCACCCGGTACTGGTTGGTGGGGCAGGCGTGACAGGCATAAGGGATGATGTTGACCAGAGGCGGCTCATAATACTGCTGGGCCACAGCGGCGGCGTCCATGCCTTCGGTCATCAGGGAGCGGGTCTGAATGGGACGGATGCCCAGGCCCATAGCCAGGCGCACCCGTTCGCCGGCAATGGCACGCTCCAGGAAGATGGATTCCCGGTGGAGGGGCTGGTCGCCGGGTACGATTTTGTAGGGAAGGTCTTCCGCCTGGGTGTAGTCGCCTCCGGCGTAAGCCATCCGGGCCACTTCGGTGAAGACGCTTTTGCGAATGTCCGTGATCAGGGAAGGGATACCTCTCATATGTGATTTCCTCCGTAAAGAAATTTTT
>CAYMWT010000125.1:0-6860 GCA_964394055.1 uncultured Oscillospiraceae bacterium | reverse complement strand
CTTTTGCCTGGCGGCACTTTTTTGCCTCAATGCCCGATAAATTGCGGGTGGAGAGACGGAATCTCTATTGCAAGGTGGGTGGTTTTGTGATATACTGCAAGGCAGGACAGAATAAAAAATATCACAGGCACTGCCCGGATTCAGGGCACGGGCGTTCCCGGAGAAAAATGGGAGGAGAGATGCTGTGGGTTTCATCGTCATTCCAGAGGATACCCCTGTTTTGGAAGAGGTTTTGCAGGCGTTTCCCTTTCCGGAGACTTTGCTGGGAGCCGTCCGCTATGGACAGGGGCATATCAACGACACCTTCTGCGTTGTCTGCCAGCCCCGGGAAGGGGACTGCATACGCTTCATCCTTCAGGGACTGAGCAAGGTGGCCTTTCCCCATCCGGAGGAGCTGATGGAGAACTTCGAGGCCATTACGAATTATCTCCGGGAGAAGATCCGCACTTCCGGCGGTGATCCGGAGCGGGAGACCTTGTCTCTGGTGAGAACAAGAGACGGACGCAGCTTCTACACCGATTCCACCGGCAAGGCCTGGCGGCTGATGCCCATTGTGAAGAATACGGACTGTTTCCAGTCGGCCACTCCGGAGCTGTTTGAGGCTTCCGGACGGGCCTTTGGCAGATTCCAGTATCTGCTTCGGGACTATCCTGCGGAAACCCTCCATGAGACGATCGCACGGTTTCACGACACCGAGAACCGATATGAAAGGTTTCTCGAGGCCCTGGAGGCGGACAAGCTGGGCCGGGCAAGGGATGTGCAGCCGGAAATTCAGTTTGTGCTGGATCGGAAGGCGGATTGTTCTGTGGCCCTTCAGGCCCAGCGGGAGGGAAGGCTGCCCCTCCGGGTGACCCATAACGATACCAAGCTCAACAATGTACTCATTGACCGGGATACGGGAGAGGGCATCTGCGTCATCGACCTGGACACCACCATGCCGGGGCTGAGCATCAACGACTTTGGAGATTCCATCCGGTTCGGGGCCAATCATTGCCGGGAGGATGAGAAGGATCTGACCAGGGTCAGCTTTGACATGGGGCTGTACGAGGTCTTCACCCGGGGCTTTCTGGAGGGCACCCAGGGAAGCCTGACCCAGGAGGAGCTTAAGTACCTGCCCTGGGGCGCGCGGCTCATGACCCTGGAATGCGGCATCCGATTCCTGACGGATTACCTGGAAGGAGACCATTATTTCCACATCCAATATCCCGAACAGAACCTTGACCGTACCCGAACCCAGTTCAAGCTGGTACGGGATATGGAGGAGCAGTTCGACGCAATGGGTGCGGTGGTCAGAAAATACGCAAAATAAAGCTTTTAATACATTAAGGAGGGCAAAAACATGAACATTTTGGTTACCGGCGGCGCCGGATACATTGGCTCCCACACCTGCCTGGAGCTTTTAAACGCAGGGTATGAGGTGACAGTGGTGGACAATCTCTGCAACAGCAACCCCAAGAGCCTTGACCGGGTGGAGGAGCTGACCGGCAAAAAGGTCAGGTTCTACGAAGGCGACGTGCGGGACGAAGATCTGATGCGGAGGATCTTCTCGGAGAATGAGATTACCGCGGTCATCCACTTTGCCGGTCTGAAGGCCGTGGGCGAATCCGTTTCCCAGCCCTGGCGGTATTACGACAACAACCTGAATTCCACCCTGGTGCTGACCAAGGTCATGGGTGAGGCGGGTTGCAAGAGGATCATCTTCTCCTCCTCCGCCACTGTCTATTCCGGGGACAACGAAATGCCTCTGCGGGAGTGCAGCCGCACCGGCAACTGCACCAACCCCTATGGCTGGACAAAGTATATGACCGAGCAGATCCTCTCCGGCATGGCCTTTGCGGACAAGGAATGGAGCGTGGTGCTGCTGCGCTACTTCAACCCCATCGGCGCTCACGAAAGCGGCCGGATCGGCGAGGATCCCCGGGGCATTCCCAACAATCTGATGCCCTACATCACCCAGGTGGCCATCGGCCGCCGGGAAAAGCTGAGCATCTTCGGCAATGACTACGACACCCCCGACGGAACCGGCGTCCGGGATTACATCCATGTGGTGGATCTGGCCAAGGGCCACGTTGCCGCCATTCGCTACGCGGTGGAGAACCTGGGCTGTGAGGTCTTTAACCTGGGCACCGGCATTGGCTACAGTGTGCTGGATATGGTGAAGACCTTTGAAAAGGCCAATGGCGTGAAGGTGCCCTACCAGATCGTAGACCGCCGCCCCGGCGATCTGCCCACCTGCTATGCAGACCCGGCCAAGAGCGCGGAGAAGCTGCACTGGAAGGCGGAAAGAAATCTGGAGGACATGTGCCGGGACTCCTGGAACTGGCAGTCTCACAACCCCATGGGCTACGGGGAATAATTGGCGGTTACCAAATCCGGGCAGGAGCAGACCTGCCCGGGCTTTCCTTTTTTCGCTAATTTGCTTGCAATGCCAGCCCGAATGATGTATGATAGAAGACACGATGCGGAAAGGAAGCACCATCACTATGAAAAAACGACTGCTTCCGGTTCTGCTGGCCTTACTGGCGGCAGGACTGTTTGGATGCGCAAAACAGGATGAGCCGGAGACAACGGAGCAGATCCACCAGCACGACTATACCGTCACAGTGGTGGAGCCGAGTTGCGAGGAGGAAGGATATACCCTTCACGAATGTCCGTGCGGAGACAGCTTCATCACCGAGGAAACCCCGGCTCTGGGGCATGACTATGCGGCATCCCGGGCGGAACCTAACTGCCTGGAGGGCGGCGGCTTTCGCTACACCTGCACCCGCTGCCAGGATTCCTACCTGGAGCAGACCAGCCCGCCTCTGGGGCATTCCTATGAGGTTTCCGGTGTCGTGGAGCCGGAGGGGGAGACCCGGGGCTATACGGAGCACCGGTGTGTCCGCTGCGGCGACTGCTATCAGGACACCTTCACCTGGACGCCGGAGGCCCTCAGTGAGGACCTGGCGGATGCCGCCTTTCTGGGCGACTCCATGACCTATATGCTGTTCAGCCACAATCAGGAGGAGAAGTACCT
The DNA here is from genome assembly GCA_964394055.1 of uncultured Oscillospiraceae bacterium. Classification (GTDB taxonomy): domain Bacteria; phylum Bacillota; class Clostridia; order Oscillospirales; family Oscillospiraceae; genus Faecousia. Next base: position 3,844 of record CAYMWT010000125.1, on the reverse strand, counting down.
TTCTACTGCCACTTTCTTGTACCAGGGCGGCGTTTCCATTGGAAGTCTGGTCTCCCACAGCCGGGTGCTCTACTTCCAGGGGAAGGAATGCAATGTGGAAGACGCGGTGAAGGCCTGCGGGGCCAGGAAGCTGTTTATCCTTCTGGGAATCAACGACCTGGGCTGGTCCGGTGTGGACGGGACCTTAAGTAATCTGAAGATCATGCTGGACAGAATTGAGGCAGTCAACCCGGGCATCCAGTTTTTCCTCCAATCCGTTACCCCCACCTATACCACCGCAAAGGACAAGGGAGAACGAAACGAGGAAATCGATGAGTTCAATGCCCGCCTCCAGGATTTTGCGGAGGAATACGGCTGCCACTATGTGGACATTGCCACACCGCTAAAGGACGAGAGAGGCGCATTGCCTCTGAAATACTGCTGGGATCTGGATGTCCACCTGAACAGCGATGGATGCCGGATCTGGGCAAACACCATAAAAAGCTACATTTACGAGGAGAAATACATATGCGGAACATTAGACTGATCCTGTGCTTTCTGATCGTGGCCCTGGCCATGACAGCCTGCGGCGGTCAGCAGGCCCTGGAAACCGAAGCAGTGCCCCAGGCGGCGGCACCGACGGCCCAGACAGAACAGGCCACCGAGGCAGCGGAGCCGGTGGAAACAACGGAAGCGGTCCCGGAAACAGAGCCTGGCATTTCCATGACGGCGATCTATGAAAAAATGGCCGCCAATCTGCCGGAGATGGTGGAAATGGATGAGACCATGCAGTTAAACTACTGCGGCATCTCCCGGGAGGATGTTTCTCAGTCGGTGGTGTCCATCTGCACCGACGGCCTTCGGACGGACGAAATCTGGCTGATTCAGGCTGTGGATGAGGGGGCCGCGGAGAAAATCACCGAGCTGGCCCAGACCCGGCTGAAAGCCAAGGCGGACGAGACCCGGAACTATGCCCCGGACCAGTACGCCGTAGTGGAAAAAGCGAAACTTTTACAGGAGGGGCAGTATGTAGCCCTGCTGGTTTCGCCGGAAGCCAAGGCCCTGACGGAAATTTTCCGGCAGGAGATCGGTCAGTAATATTTTTCCTGCGTCAGTCTTTCAGCCCAATGGCAGAGGACTGGCGCAGTGTTTTGAAGAGGAGCGGTGACGCGTGCTTTTTTCCAGCAACGTCTTTTTATTTCTGTACCTGCCAATGGTGCTGGCACTCTACTATCTGTCCCCCAGAAAACTGCGGAATCTGACCCTTTTCCTGGTCAGCCTGGTGTTTTACGGCTGGGGAGAGCCGGTATATGTCTTCCTGATGCTGGCCGTAATCGTGCTGAACTACCTGTGCGGCTGGGGCATTGACCGTCTTCGGGAGAAAACCGGGTCGGCAAAGGCCCTTTTGATTGCCGGAGTGGCGGCGAACCTTCTGATCCTGGGCTACTTTAAGTACGCGGGCCTGCTGGTGAAAACCGGGAAGTCCCTCTTTTCTTTCCTGGAGGGCGTGAAGATCCCGGAAATCGCCCTGCCCATTGGCATCTCCTTCTATATCTTCCAGTCCATGAGTTATGTGATCGACGTATACCGGCAGGACGCGCCGGTGCAGAAGAACCCCATCATTTTCGGCACCTATGTGACCCTGTTCCCCCAGCTGATTGCGGGGCCTATTGTTCGCTACCAGGACGTGGCCCGGCAGCTGGTCTCCCGGCGGGAGAACATCCCCCAGTTTGCTTCCGGTGTCCGGCGGTTCGTGGTGGGCCTGGCGAAAAAGGTACTGCTGGCAAACCAGATGGGCCTGCTGTGGCAGCAGCTCCAGGGGGAAGCCGGGACGGCGGCGGCCTGGGTGGGGATCCTGGCCTATACCCTGCAAATCTACTTTGACTTCTCCGGCTATTCGGACATGGCCATCGGCCTGGGGAAAATGCTGGGCTTTACCTTCCTGGAGAATTTCAACTATCCCTATATTGCGGAAAGTGTGACGGACTTCTGGCGCAGATGGCACATTTCCCTGTCCACCTGGTTCCGGGAGTATGTGTATATCCCCCTGGGCGGCAACCGGAAGGGGAAAAGGCGGCAGGCGGTGAACCTGCTGATCGTCTGGGGGCTGACAGGGCTTTGGCATGGAGCCAGCTGGAATTTCCTGCTCTGGGGCCTCTACTACGGTTTACTTCTGATTTTGGAGAAGATGATCCTGGGAAGATACCTGGAGAAGCTGCCCGGAGCTATTCGGCATCTGTACACCCTGTTTGTGACTGTAATGGGCTGGGCCATCTTCTATTTTGAGGACATGGGGTCCCTGGGGGCATTTTTCCACCGGGCCTTTACGCTGAGCCCCACCGGGCAGACTGCCGTCAACTGGATGCTGGGGTATCTGCCCCTGATGCTGGCGGCCATTGTGGCGGCTACACCCCTGGGGGCAAAGCTCTGCCGGAAATGGGAGAAAAAGTCCTGGTTTGCCCCGGTGCAGATGGCAGTGGGGGCGATCCTGATGCTCCTCTGTGTGGCATCTCTGGTGAGCCAGAGCTACAATCCCTTTATCTACTTCCGCTTTTGAGGGGGGACGGGTATGAAAAAACGTGACAAGTGGACCTGTGCCCTTTTCTGCGGCTTTCTGGGGGTTATGTTTCTGCTGTTTCTCCTGCTGCCCCGGGAGGATTTTTCCCAAAAGGAAAAGCGGTATCTGGCAGAAAAGCCGGAAGCAGAGAGAGAATCCATCCTCAGCGGGCGCTTCGGGGAGGAACTGGAAAGCTATGTGGACGACCATATGCCGGGGCGGGATTTCTTCGTTGGGCTGAACGCCTACTATGAACTGCTGACCGGCACGCAGATTTCCCAGAAGGTTTGCGTGGCGGCGGGGGACCGGCTGATGGAGCCTCCCCCAGTCTGGAATCCGGCGGCAGTGGAGAAGAACATGGCCGCCATCAATGCCTTTGCGGAGACAGTGGGCCAGCGGGTGGACCTGATGCTGGTTCCTTCCGCCGGATTTATTCTGGAGGATTCCATCCGGGGGCTTCACGATCCCTATGAGGACGATGCCGCGATTCGGGAGATTTACGACCAGGCGGGAGAAAACGTCACCTGCCTGGATTTGACGGAGCAGTTTTTGGGGATGCCCGGGAAAAAAGACCTGTATTACCGGACGGACCACCACTGGACCAGCCTGGGGTCCTATACCGCCTACCGCTTTTATATGGAGCAGGCAGGAAGGGAGGCTCTGCCTCCGGAAGCCTTCACGGTGGAAACCATTCCGGATTTCCACGGTTCCACCTACTCCCGCAGCGGCCTCTGGCTGACGAGAGGGGAGCCTCTGGAAATTTGGGACACCGGCGGCCGCTTTACCGTGGCCAATGAAGAGACCGAAACGCCCCATGCGGGCCTCTTCTACCGGGAGCGGCTGGAGGAACTGGACAAATATACGGTGTTCCTGGATGGAAACCACTCTCTGGTCCGGATCGAAAATCCGGATGCCCTGGGGAAAGGGAAGCTGCTGGTGATCCGGGATTCCTTCTCCAACTGCCTGGGCACTTTCCTGGCAAACAACTATGAGACGGTGGTGCTGGCGGATCTGCGGTATTATAAGCAGCCTCTTTCCGAACTTGTACAGGAAGAGGGGTTTACGGACATTCTGGTGTGCTACAGCATAGGCAATTTCCTCACGGACCCCAATCTGGTCTGGCTTCGTTAATCCCCCTATTTGACAGAGCGAAACGTGCCGGAAATCCAACGGCACGTTTTTCCTTTTTGATGGAAAAATGTTCATAATTTCTTTTCAATTTTGTCAATCTTTCTTCCTTAAATAAACCTTAAAATATTAAGGAAGCTCTGATTAAATCGGCAAGAGCTGACAGCAGACGATTTATTC